>JARRNW010000341.1:0-4360 GCA_037384565.1 Candidatus Thiodiazotropha sp. | reverse complement strand
TTACCACCTCTACGACACCGCAAGCAGTGAATTAGTATCGACATTTAAAGATCACACAATCAGAATAGTTGATTACAAGGACGAATGGGGAGAGTTTAGAGGCATTTTCATACCTATAAGAATCAGTAATGATCAAACTGTTGTAATGGCGTCGGAAGTCGAACTGAGCTACTTAAACGACGTTTTAAACAACGTCAAGAAGCGCTCCTATATTGGCGGATGTCTATTTCTAATATTTCTCACGCCATTTGTTTTCTCAATAGGATATCTACTTAAATTAGAAAACATCGAGTTACATGAATTATTACATACCGACAACTTGACAAGCCTACCCAATCGTCTTTTTCTTATTTCGCATCTTAACAAGTACATTTCTAATACTGACCAGAACACTGATAATCTTGCGTTGCTGCACATTGACATCGATAATTTTAAAGAGATAAACGATGGCTTTGGATATCACATAGGTGACGATGCCTTGAGATCCGTTGCCAATCGCTTAAATGAACATACTCTCAATAGAGGTATTCTAACCAGGTATGAAGGAGATGATTTCTTTTTAGTCATAAGATATCAAAATGATACAAGTATTGTTTCAGATACCGCTCAATATTGTATTGATATTTTTGAAACACCAATCAGCACAAATGCCTATCAATTTTATATCACTTGCAGCATTGGAATTTCGTTTTTTCCGATACATGCAAAAAGCACCAGCGAATTGATCCAAAACGCACACATGGCGACAGCAAAAGTTAAAGAAAATGGAAAAAATGGCTATCTTATTTTTAATTCTGAAATAAATAATACGTATATCAAAATGTTTGAATTGAGACAGAATATAAAAACAGCCATCAACAACAATGAATATTACTTGGTATACCAACCCCAATATAATGCCATTACAGGCGCGGTAGTTGGATTGGAAGCATTGCTTAGATGGCAACACCCAACGAGGGGCAGTTTATCACCCAATGAATTTATTCCCTATGCAGAAAATAGTGGCTTGATCATTGAAATCGAAAAAATTGTACTCGCAAAAGCCATTTCGAAGGGTGCGGAGTGGGAAACTTCAGGTTACTTGCCCAATATCAGGATTGCCATCAATATCTCCCCTCAATTACTCTATCAGGATTTTTTTATTCAATCAGTACGCGACCTTCTGACTAAGTATGGATGCAGCCCTAGTATTCTTAAATTTGAAATTACTGAACAGGCTGCGATTAAGTATCAGGACATCTCGATTGCCAAGCTGCACGAAATCAGAAGATTGGGCATCGAAATCTCAATCGATGACTTTGGAAGCGGTTATTCATCACTAGCATACCTTAAGGATCTACCCGCGGATCAAATAAAGATAGACAGGTCATTTGTAGTCAATGTCGCGGAAGAACAACGAAACCAAGCAATAATAAAATCCATCATCCAACTTTGCAGCGGATTAGGCTTATCAGTCATTGCTGAAGGAGCCGAAACTAAAGAGGAAGTTGACTTCTTGGTAGAAGCCGGATGCGAATACATTCAAGGTTACTATTTTTCAAAACCTGTAGACAATGAGCGATGTATTTCACTATTGCATAGCGCATCAACACAGCAACACAAACACCAACCAGGCCACAAAAATGACTTTCACTTATGATTCATTAGTGCTGAGAAACGCAGGATATGTTTCCACAGAGACGCAACAGTGTATTCGTAATTGCAGATTGCTTATTGCCGGATGTGGGATAGGCAGCACCCTGGCTGAAGCGGCAACAAGACTGGGATTCGAAAGGTTTATTTTTGCAGATGGGGACACGGTAGATAACCACAATCTAAATCGGCAGGACTACGAAGCAGTGGATATCGGTCTTCCCAAGGTGAATGGACTAGCTCGTCGCATAAGAAACATCAATCCTCAAGCGGATATCCAACAACTCAACGAACCGCTAACCCCGGACAATGTCGATGACATTGTAGCTTCATCAGATATTGTATTCGACACGATCGATTTTCTGGATTTGTCCGGTATCGTAGCTCTGCACGACGCATGCAAAAAACACGGCAAGCCGATGATCACTGCACTGTCGGTTGGATGGGGTGGCGCTTGCGTCTACTTTCCAAAAGGGACTGTATGGACTTTTCGACGTCTGTTCCAGCTACCCGAGACCGGGTCAGTGAACAACGTAAGCTATACCGAAACCTTTGCGCACGTTATCTATAAACTCGCCGGCGTTATCGACACACAGGTCGTTCAGGTTGTCCGTCAAGCCTTGACCATCATGGAAGATGGCAAGCCCTGCCCAGCTTCTCAGGTTTCACCGGGAGCTTTTGCCGTTGCCTCTCTGGCGGCCACCATGATTGTCCGCATACTATCGGGACAGCCGGTTACTGAAGCGCCAAGAATGGTGATTGCCGACATGCCCACGGTACTTACTTCTGCCGGGATCGATTTATCGGATCCATAACATCTGCCATACATCCCTTAGTGGCGGGTAAACCCAGGAATAAGCGCTGAATCCAAACCATTGGTGAAGCTAGCGAACAACTCAGGACTATGAGTGTAAATCGACCTTTCGATATCTGAAACGCTTGCAATATAAGGCTTCACGGGACCGTAGTAGTCAACTTCAGGACCAATCTCTTTAAACTGGATATTAGTCCTGCGCAAAAGCTTAACCAATGAGGGCTCCATCGCCGCAAACCAGTGTTCAATTCCATGAAGTTTGGTCTCATGATACAAAGCCTTGTACATACCCAAAATAATCTCCGGAAATCTAGCCCGCTTTTCAAATGGGGCGGAAGAACCCGCGTCTTCCTCCTTTTCTTGTGGGTAAATACCATCAGATGCACGCCGCCGAATGCGTTTACTGACTGCAAGACGTGAAATTTCTGCGCATTTTGCACAGTCGATACCTCTTGGCAGCAGATCGCCATCGATGAGGCATCTCTTTCCAAGTGGCAAATGTTCCAGCACATCGCTCCTAACGAGTCGGACGGTGCCTGTTAATTCGTTATCCTTGTAATAGTACGCCGCAAAATGGAGAGACACATCATCATATTCGTCTATCTCCAACTGCACAGGGCACAGATGTTTGGGAATGATGCCTCGCTCTTCGCAAAAAACCTGGTAGCGTAAATAGTACACCGCCATGAGTTTTTCAGGATGCTCAGTCCTCTCGACGTGGAAATACTGTTTCATGCTACAGATGTCTCAGCAAAAACAAATGTATTCATATACCCCAAATACTCCGCTTGAAGCAGCCATACAGAGGCAGCACAATTGATTGCAGTACTTGATATGAAAGAATAGAAGCCGATCCTAATAAATCAACCCGCAAGCAAATTACTGAACAGCTGAATAGTTATGTTCAGGGATCCGTTCCATATCAATCCAGAATTTGCTGCATGACACTCTTGAACAACCCACCGGGCGCTACCGTGATACACGCGCTCTCCAGGTTTATCTCCTTCAGGTCGTAATAGGTCACTTCAATCCCTGCCTCACGATACATTTCATTCGATAGCTTTAGATCGTCCGCCCAGCGCGACAGAAAATCTTCACTAGGCGTTACCGTGACAATTCGTGCTACCTCTTCCTGTATCAGTTTTGAGGCACAACGGGGACAAGGGGGGTGGGTGACATACACGGTGCATCCGGTCAGATCCCGCTTGGCGAAGATCATGGCGTTTTCTTCGGCGTGGATGGTGAGGTTGAGCTTGCACCCCCGATCGCTCAACCGCTCCGGTTTGTCCTCCACACCGGCTGCAAAACCGTTGTATCCCAGGGATATGATCCGATTGCCGTCGGTGATAACCGCGCCAACCTGGGAAGAGGGATCCTTACTCCAGGCTGAGATGTACGCCGCAAGACCTAGAAAACGGGTATCCCACTTCCTCATTCGGAGTCGCTGTCACCCGTAGATGTCGCCTTGGCGGCCGCCTCTTCCATCATGGCCTTCAATTCCCCGTTCTGGTGCAGTTCCAGGGTGATATCGCAGCCGCCGATCAATTCGCCGGCTATGTAGACCTGAGGAAAGGTGGGCCAGTCCGCGAAACGGGGCAAATTTTCGAAAACCTCCGGATCCGCCAGTACGTTCACATAGGCGAAAGGCACACCGCAGTCCTGTAAGGCGGCGGCAGCTCTCGAGGAGAAGCCACACATTGGAAACTGGGGCGTCCCCTTCATGTAGATGACGATCGGGTTGTTTTCAACCTGTTCTCTGATTCGTTCCAGTACATCCATCGTAGACACCTCTGTTTGTCGTTTATGGTGCCTGATGTGGGTCCCTCATACGTTTTCATCAAGCACATGCCTCATAAGGAAATTCTAACGCACTAATATTTTAGATAAAACCTGCAAATCGCCAGTGAACCCCCC
>JARRNW010000340.1:0-5646 GCA_037384565.1 Candidatus Thiodiazotropha sp. | reverse complement strand
CTGGAAAAGTACTGGTTCGGCCCACTCTCGGAGAAGGATGTGACCTACATCAACGGCGGTAACCTGATCATGAGCAAGGCCAGCTTCGATAAAATCGGCGGTTTCGACGAGAAACTGAGTACCGGCGAGGATTTTGAACTCTGCATGCGCGCCAAGGCCCGTGGTGCCCGCATTGTGGTCGACCGGGATCTGCAAACCATTCATGACGGTTTTCCAAAAAACCTGATGCAGTTCTGCAAGCGAGAGATATGGCACGGCATGGGGGACTTTCAGGGGTTCCAGCGCTTCCGGGAATCCAAGGTCGCCATCTCCGCTGTAGTGTTTATCCTGATCCACCTGCTGCTGTTTGCCGCGCTATTTACCGGAACCTATCCGCTGGCGCTTTTCTTCTACCTCTGTCTGCTGGCGATCAGTACCGCGGTCTCCTTGAAAATCTTCGGCCGCGGCAGTCTGTGGATCGTTCTGCATAACACGCCCTTCTGCTACCTCTACCTGATGTCGCGCTTTTTATCTCTGCCGAAACTCATCATCAGTAAATTTGTCTGAACGGTCCGCAATACCCAAGCTTTCATGTCATTGGTTTTATAAACTCAGCTTTCGGGGTTCCGCGATTAAGACTCCACCGTTTGGCTGGGACTCGGCTATCTGGGAAAGTGGCAGCTTGTGTTGAGTGCCATCATAACCCTCGGATTCAGGTTATAATCTCCTGATTTCCTTGTGCGACATCAGGATACCCTTTGAACCACCGCCCCAGAAAACGCTTCGGTCAGAATTTTCTCCACGACCCTGGCATCATTCAACGTATCGTCAACACCATCGATCCCCGGGAAGGTGACAATCTGGTTGAGATCGGACCCGGCCAGGGTGCCATCACCCTGGCGCTGCTACCTCGGGTCAAACGCATGCAGGTGGTGGAGATCGACCGGGATCTTGTCGGGCCGCTGGCACAGCGTTGCCAGGGCCTGGGCGAACTCACGGTTCATAACGTGGATGCATTGAAATTCGATTTCCGGCTGCTGGCGCAAGCGGATCGTCCGCTACGAGTGGTCGGCAACCTGCCCTACAACATCTCCACCCCGCTGCTGTTTCACCTGTTCGATTCGGCGGAGGTGATCCGGGATTTCCACCTGATGTTGCAGAAGGAGGTCGTGGACCGCATGGCCGCCGGCCCCGGCAGCAAGACCTATGGGCGTCTTTCAGTGATGCTGCAGGCCCGCGCCAAGGTTCAATCACTGTTCCATATCGGCCCGGGGGCCTTCAATCCACCACCCAAGGTGGACTCCGCCTTCGTGCGTCTGCAACCCATTCACCCTCTGCCCTATCCCATCGACGACTGGCCCACCTTCTCCGCCCTGGTGGGCCAAGCCTTTTCGCAACGGCGCAAAACCCTGCGTAACAGCTTGCGTAATATGCTAACGCCCATGGAGATCGAAGCCGCCGGTCTCGATCCGGGCATCCGTCCGGAACAGTTGTCGGTGGCCCAGTTTGCCGATCTGGCGAACCGCTGTTTTCGGCGCACCGGAGTCGTATAAGTTGCATCTGCGCTATTCGTCCCCATATCGGTACAATGGCTGCGGGATGCCTGCCCGGTTTTGCGCAGCCAGTTACAGGCCGTAAATATATCTCCGGCACAGGTTGCCTGTGTCATATGTTGCGATCGCACCCAATCGTGCACTGGGGTTCAGTGGCACGATGTCAATCACAGGAATGCGGATGTCAGAAGAACAAAACCCCATCGATGAAAGCGTAGAAGTCATCAGTGGCCATGACTTGGCCCGACCCAACGAGGTGATGCCGAATATCATCCATCTGCTTCCCGTATCGGCGCGTCCTTTTTTTCCCGGACAGGCAGTCCCCCTGCTGATGGAACAGGCCCATTGGGAAGCGACCATGGAGGCGGTCTCTGAATCCCCGCACATGTTACTGGGGGTGGTGCTTTCGGTTGCTGAGACGGCCGAATCCGCAACCCCGGACACCTTCAAAAAGATCGGTACCGTGTGCCGGGTTCACCGGATTCAACGCTCGGAGGGTCGGCTTCAGGTCCTGGTGGAATGTCTGCAGCGCTTTCGCATCAAAAAGGTGGCCAATCCGAAGACACCGTTCACCGCGCAAATCGAATATATCCCGGAACCCCAGTCCAGCGGCAAGGAGATCAAACCCTACGCGGTAGCCATCATCAACACCATCAAGGAACTGCTGCCCCTCAACCCCCTATACGCCGAGGAGTTGCGGATGTTCCTGGACCGCTTCGGCCCGGAGGATCCCTCCCATCTCACCGACTTCGCCGCCAGCCTGACCACCTCGGACAAATTCCAGCTCCAGGCGGTACTCGAAACCATCGAACTGCTGCCCCGTATGGAGAAGGTTCTCGAACTGCTGCATCGCGAGCTGGAACTGGTCAAGGCCCAGGCATCGATCCGCAAGACCGTGGAAGAGCGCATGGAGAAGCAGCAGCGGGAGTTCTTCCTGCGCGAACAGCTCAAAGCGATCCAACAGGAACTCGGCATCGAGAAGGACGACCGCACCGCGGAACTGGATAAATTCCGCAAACGCCTGGCAACACTCCACCTCACCGAACAGGCCCAGTCCCGGGTCGACGAGGAGATGGACAAGCTCTCGGTTCTCGAGCCCGGCTCCCCCGAGTATTCGGTGACCCGCAACTACCTCGACTGGATCACCCTGCTGCCCTGGGGCCTCACCTCCGATGACAAACTCGACCTGCCCTATGCACGCAAGGTGCTGGACAAGGATCATTATGGCCTCCAGGACGTCAAGGAGCGCATCCTGGAATTCCTCGCCCTGGGTATCATGAAGGGTCAGATCGCCGGTTCGATCATCCTCCTGGTGGGTCCCCCCGGGGTAGGCAAGACCTCCATCGGACACTCCATCGCCGAGGCTCTGGGTCGCAAGTTCTACCGCTTCTCCGTGGGTGGTATCCGGGACGAGGCGGAGATCAAGGGACACCGGCGTACCTACATCGGCGCCATGCCCGGCAAGTTCATCCAGGCGATGAAGGATGCGGGCACCCAGAACCCGGTGATCATGCTCGACGAGATCGACAAGATCGGAGCCTCCTACCAGGGTGACCCGGCCTCGGCCCTGCTCGAAGTGCTCGACCCGGAACAGAACAGCGATTTCCTCGATCACTACCTGGATCTGCGTTTCGATCTCTCCAAGGTGCTGTTCATCTGCACCGCCAACCAGCTCGATACAATTCCCCGTCCACTGCTCGACCGCATGGAGACGATTTCACTCTCCGGATACATCGCCAGCGAAAAACTCCAGATCGCCCGCAAGTTCCTGCTGCCCCGGCAACTCGAGCGTGCCGGTGTGAAGCGCAGCCAGTTGAAACTCAATACCCAGACATTGCGCGCCATTATCGAAGGTTACGCCCGGGACGCCGGCGTGCGCCGTCTGGAAAAGCAGATCGGCAAGATCGTGCGCAAGGCCGTGGTTAAGATCCTGGAAGGCCGTAAAAAGCCGATCGAGGTCCAACCGGATGACTTGAAAGAGTATCTCGGCGGGGTGGTATTTCGCGACGAACGCAAGCTCAGTGGCGCGGGCGTGGTCACCGGACTTGCCTGGACCGCCATGGGGGGCGCCACCCTGAACATCGAAGCGGTGGCCACCCATGAGTTCAACCGGGGCTTCAAGCTGACCGGGCAACTGGGAGAGGTGATGCGCGAATCGGCGGAGATTGCCTACGGCTTCATCGTAAGCCAGGCCGAGGCCTTCGGCGCGGACCGGGCCTTCTTCGAGAAGGCCTTCATCCATCTGCACGTGCCCGCCGGAGCCACCCCGAAGGATGGCCCCTCAGCGGGAATCACCATGGCCTCCGCCCTGCTCTCCCTGGCGCGCAAGAAACCGGTCCGCAACATCGCCATGACCGGAGAACTGACCCTCACCGGCCAGGTCTTCCCGGTGGGTGGAATCCGGGAAAAGGTCATCGCAGCACGCCGGGCGGGGATTCGGGAATTGATCCTACCGGAGGACAACCGAACCGATTTCGAGGAGGTGCCGGACCACATTCGCAAGGGATTGAAGGTTCATTTCGCCTCGGAGTACGAGGATGTGGTGCCGCTCCTGTTTCGAAGTAAGTAACCACTCGCCATCAAGGGACCCCCTCCGATTCCCGAGTTTGCCAACTCTGCCATAGGGTGGTGGGTGTGAGCATTGAGCAATGGTTTGAAAAGTTTTGAGTTTTAAGTGTTGAGTTTTGAGTGGCAGCGAACTCATCCACTCAAAACTAAAAACTAAAAACTCAAAACTACTATCGGCGACTGATCTACTGGCTGAGTAAAGTGGGTAATCAGGTTACCTTTTGGCCCAACCGAACAAAACAGAACAAAACCGAACAAGGGACAACCGGGCCACCACCGGATCCCACCCAAAACTCCCGAGCATTCAGCGGTTCATATCAATAACACTATACTAAATAGAATCAACGTCGGTGTTGGTGTTTTACCCGGAGCATCCCATGACTCAAACATCGAGGCAACAGAGCCCTGACGGCCTCCTATTCAGACAACGAAAACCTGTACCTATGCAATAGCAAATCTTGGTAGAGAGACGCCTGAACATGCAGCAACACTTTTTCAACCGTCAGATTCCGGTGCTGCTCCTTATTCTACTGTTCAGTTTTCCTTGCCATATATTGATTGCCGACACCACCTCGGATATAGACAATCCCACGACACTCATCGCTGCAATACCCCGCACCTTCCCGCCTGAATACTCCGTGGACGAGCAGGGCATTCCCCAGGGATATGCCATCGATGTCATGAATGCCATTGCCCGGGAAGCCCAACTAAAGGTCGAGTACCGCATCTACGACACCTGGGTGGCGGCCCAACAGGCGATCCGCGATGGGGAGGCCCAGGTGATCCCCTGCCTGGGTATCACCCCGGAACGCCAGAAATTCGTCGATTTCACCTCCCCCATCGAAACCTTCGCGGTATCCCTGTTCACCCGCGCCGACAGTGACAAAATCCAAAATCTGGAAGACCTCAGGAACCGACCCATTGGGGTGATCGAAGGCAACGTGGCAATCCAGATACTGGAAAGCAAAGGTTTCCAGATCCATAGGTACGATGAATTCTCCAAAGCGCTCAGGGCGTTGATCAGCGGACACCTGGAAGCGCTGGCCTATCCCGAACCGGTGATCTGGCACTTCACCCGGGAGGCCGGAATCGCGCATCATTTCCGTGTCCTGCCACCCCCGCTACTCGAGGTCAAACGGGCTGTAGGGGTCGGAAAAAACCAGCCTGAACTGTTGCAAAGGTTGGAATCCGCGGTTCAACGGGTTCTCCACAGCAAAGAATATGAACAGATCTACATCAAGTGGTACGCCAAGCCCGAGCCCTTCTGGACCGTAACCCGCCTGCTCTGGGTCATGTTGGGCCTGTTGATCCTGGTTGCGATCGTGCTGATGGAGTGGCGCTACTACAGCCTGAAGGCCGTCAACAAGGATCTTCGCGAAGAGACCATCCTGCGACGCAATGCCGAACTCAACCTACGGACAGTCAACGACCAACTGGAACAGAAGGTGCTCGACCAAACCCGTGAACTGGCCGAAGCACAACGCATCAGCAAAATGGGCAACTGGGTACTGGATATCCCTCAAAACCGCTTGAGATGGTCAGAGGA
>JARRNW010000339.1:0-6171 GCA_037384565.1 Candidatus Thiodiazotropha sp. | reverse complement strand
TCGCCGCCGATGTGCTTTCAGTGGTGGGTATTTTCTCTACCGGCATGCCGGAGATCGATCGCCAGTTCTCCGAAATCCCGTTGACGCGCTTCCAGGCGAGCTTTGGCATGGACTCAGCAGTCAACCTGATCGTGATATCCGGTCCGAGTCTGACTGGCGTGACCCAAGCCTTGCCCAGGGTCCGCAAGGCATTGTCTGATGCGCGCCTTAGCGTGGTCTCCTGGCAGGAGCTGCAACCGGGGCTGAATGCCGCCATCAGCCTGGACCTGAGTACCTCTATGCTGTGGTACGTCAGCCTGGTGATCGTGGTGGTATTCATCATTCTCAACACCCTGCTGATGGCAGTGTTGGAACGCACGCGGGAATTCGGCGTGCTGCTAGCCGTCGGTATGCGGCCGTCTTCCCTGGGCAGCATGATCTGGATGGAACTGCTCCTGCTAACCTTGCTGGGATTGGCTGTGGGGTTGGCCGTTGGCAGCGGGATTACCCTGGCCATTGGCCATTACGGCCTGGAAATGCCCGGCGCCGAGGCCATCTTTGCCCAATGGGGCCTGCCGGGCAAACTCTATCCACGCCTGAGCTTGCTGAGTCTGTCCGCTGGCCCAGGGGCGATGGCGATCTGTATTCTGATCGCGGGCATCTTTCCATACCGGCGCGTACGCAGTCTGGAACCGGTCACCGCCATGAGGTCTGCATGATGCGTGTACTTGCCATTCTATTTCCGTTCGCCTGGCGAAACCTGTGGCGCAATCAGCGCCGTACCTTCATCACTCTGGCTGTGGTGGCGGTCGGGGTCTGGTCGATCCTGGCGTTCAACGCGGTGGTGCGGGCCTGGTCCGATAGCGCCCTTATCGGCAGCCTGAGAAATATGACCGCTGACGCCCAGATTCATGCCCCGGGTTACCGGGACAATCCGGAGATTCAGCACAGCTTTCCGATCCCAACGGGCCGCCTCGCCGGGGTATTGAGCAGCAAACGGATCAGTGCCTGGGCGGCGCGGGTGCGCACACCCGCTATCATCCAGAGCGAATACCGGACACTGCCCGTGACCCTGGTGGGCATGGATCCGCAACAGGAGGTCGGGGTTTCATTTATCGCCGATGCCCGTATCCAGGGGCGTATGCTGGAAAATTCGGCTGACGACGGTGTCCTGTTGGGCCGTCACCTGGCGGACCACCTCGAGACCCGTGTGGGTAAACGTATCGTTATCATGGCCAATGATGCGCGGGGCAAATTGCAGGAGCGTGGTGCCCGAGTGATCGGGATCTATGCCGCCGAACCCCGAATGGAAGATGCGTATCTGTTTACCGGCCTGCAGCCGGCGCAACAATTTTTACGTGCCGATGGGTTGCTGTCTGAAATCGCCCTGATGACGCCCACGCAACAACAACTCGCAGGGGTGTTGCGGCAATTGCGGCAAGCGGCGCCACAATTGGATATCGCCGATTGGGCTGAACTTCAGCCCATGACCAAAGGCATCCATGACATTACCGAAGGCTTTATCTATGTGTGGTTGCTGGTGATGTTTGTGCTCATCGCCATCGGGGTGGTGAACACCCAGCTGATGGCGGTGTTTGAGCGCACCCGCGAATTCGGCTTACTCCAGGCGCTGGGATTCCGCCCGGGCTGGGTGGTGCTGGAAGTGGTGTTGGAAGCGGTGCAGATCATCGGCTTCGGTGTGTTTCTGGGCGCGGTGTCCGCCTATCTCACGGTGCAGGCCATGCAGGGCGGGATTTCCCTGGGCGGGCTGTCTGCCGGTGCGGATTTTCTCGGCATCGAGCGCATTCTCTACCCGCGTCTTGATGGCAGCGAATTTATCATAACCATCTGTGTCATCTGGGGTCTGGGTGTTGCCACCGCGGTGTGGCCGGCCCGCCGTGCCGCACGCTTCAATGCCATCGATGCCATGCGAGCATCCAATTGAGGATTTAATCATGACCGCCATACTCGAATGCCGTCAACTGACCAAGGAATACCACCAGGGAGAAACCGCTGTGCAGGCGCTGCGCGGGGTGGACCTGCAATTCGAACGCGGCGAGTTTGCCGCGATCTCAGGGCCATCGGGGTCTGGTAAAAGCACCCTGCTGCACATCATCGGCAGCCTGGAACATCCCAGCGGCGGTGAAGTGATCCTGGATGGGGTGTCCTTAGCCAACGAGACCCGCCAACAACTGGCGGACTTGCGTCTGCAGCGTATCGGTTTCGTGTTTCAGGCCTACAATCTGATCCCGGTGTTGTCCGCCGCTGAAAATATCGAGTTCATCCTGCAACTGCAGGGAATCAACGCCAAAGCCCGCCACGCCCGTTCCGCGGAATTGCTGCATGCGGTGGGTCTGGAGGGTCTAGGTGAACGCCGGCCGGAGCAGTTGTCTGGTGGCCAACAGCAGCGGGTAGCGGTAGCCCGGGCTCTGGCCAGCAATCCCGCCATTGTGTTGGCGGATGAACCCACCGCCAACCTGGACTCGAAAAATTCCGACGATCTGTTGGCCTTGATGTCGCAACTTAACCAGGAGTCTCATGTCACCATCATCGTAGCCACTCATGATCCGAAAGTGATCAATCACACCCGCAGGCGTATCGTGATTACTGATGGTCGCATCACGACGGATGAAGCTGTGGCGGCCTGATGCGGATTCTGTTACCTGTCTTGCTATTACTATTATTGAGCGCCACGGCGCAGGCCGCCGACCTCGGAGGCCGATTTAAGCTCGATGCCATCGGTTACGATGCGGGAGAGGATACCGCCGAAGCAATGCTGGGTTATAAAACCGCCAATGAAGTGGCCGGGCAGCTGCGTGTTTCCCTGAATCAGCAGTGGAGAGAGTGGAAAGCCCAGGTCTCCTGGCAGCTGGATGCCCGTCACGGAAGTGCAGTGAAGCGCGATCAAGCCCTTGCCGAGGCCTATCCGATGCTGGTTGGCGGCAGTGCCGACACCAGTTTCTGGGATCTTGATCGCACCATCACCGATAGCGATGGCAACGATGCCAGCCAGCGACTGGATCGGCTCAACCTGAGTTACAGCAGCAACACATGGGTTGCTCGGTTGGGACGCCAGGCGCTCACCTGGGGCAGTGGTCTGGTGTTCCATCCCATGGACCTGGTGAATCCCTTCCAGCCGGTCGCCACCGATACTGCGTACAAACGTGGCACTGATATGGCCTACCTGCAATGGTTACTGACGGACGGATCCGATATCCAGTGGGTGCATGTTCCTCATAAGGCACGGGATAGTGGTGATCCGGATGGCGACAAAGCCACACAGGCAGTGTTTGTAAACTTTGTCGGCGAGACTTTTCAATGGAATCTGCTGCTGGCCAAGGACAGGGCTGACAGGGTTCTAGGTGCAGGCGCCAGTGGTTCGTGGGGTGGGGCGGTGTGGAATCTGGAAATGATCCCCACGTATTTAGAGCAGCATACCACCCGCACATCCGGGTTGCTGAATTTCTCCTATGCCAGTGTCTTGATGGGGCGGAATATCACGGCATTTGTCGAGTATTTCCGTAACGGCTTTGGAGAGTCAGATGATGAATACTGCCTGACGGATCTGAATGCTGAATTATTGCTCCGTATGCAACGCGGACAGCGCTTTGTGACCGGCCGTGATTATCTATCCGCCGGTGCGACCCTGGAGTGGACACCGCTGTTGCAACTGCAGCCCACTTTAATACTCAATGCTCGGGATCACAGCGGCCTTGTAGACTTGCAGCTCAGCCGCTCTCTCGGCAATGACACCAACCTAAAGGCCGGATTGCGTCTCGCAATCGGCGGTCGTGGGAGCGAGTTCGGAGGTCTGGAGGTGGAGCCTGGTAGCGGACGCTATCTTGCCAGATCAGACCAGGTGTTTCTGCGTATGGAGACCTACTTCTGAAATAATTAACCCGGCATGCTTCGGCTGAACATGGCATATTTAGGTGTCGGGTTAATAACATTGAATGGTTCATGCTTCTATCTACTATAAACACCAAATGACCAATGAGTTGAACCCGGATTCCTTGGCCCAAGCCAACCCTGTCGTCTTAATTCATTAGACAGAATTCTGTTGAAGACACCATGGCCCACAAAAAGTACCTTCTCATATTCCTGTGCTATTTCCGAAAGTCTTTTCGCTGCCTCTGATGCTCTGGATTTTGATTCCTCAAATGACTCTGAATTTCTCGAATATCCCAGCAACCAGAGTAATCTGAATACTACTGCCCAAATTTTTGGAGATAACTTCACGATTTTCCAATTTGCAATGGGTAATTCTGCCTCGTTAAAGACGGGATCTGATAAAACGCAGTGGGTTGTGATGATGGGCATAATCCGGCGGTGTTGTATTCATTAACCCAGTCTGAAAATGCTGATGCACTCAGTCTGCTCAATGCGGGGATAACGGGCCTGCCGTGTCTGAGAACGACGACCCTCATTTCTTTCCGAGTTTTCGTTGTAGGCATTTTGTAAGGTTGCAATATCCAGCTTCTTCATCTTGAGTATCGCAATATACCAGGAAAGTAAAGAAGCTAATCTCTTTTTGTATCTACCGACTAAGCGGTGACAGTCCTCGTATTATCCACTCGGTTGTGCTGGCCGGATCGTCCCTGACGATCAGAACTCCATTCTCACGCCCAGACCGAGGTTGTTGCTGCTCCAGCGGCTGTTGGCGAACAGGGTGCCGAAATCGACAAACCCCACCAGGCCGTTCTGGAACTGGGCCGAGGCGCCCACACGCAGCCGCATGTAGTCCCGATCCGGATCATCGCTGGTGATTCGAATGGCCTGGGGCGACGGATCGTCTACGAAATAGGCGTTCACGGTCTGGGAGTCATCCTTGAACTCATGCATCCAATCGAGACGTGCATAGGGAATCAGAACGGCCCAGTCCGCGCTGTGGGTATAACTCACCCGCCCCCCCAGATTCAGGGTAAGCCAAGTCTGATCCATATCCTCCACCCGGGTCGCCCAGCCGCCGCCATCGGCGGACACGTTTGAGGCCTCTTCGGAAAAACCGTCCACGTTCGAACGGACATACTCCAGATCCACGCGCGGCCCGAAGGTCCAGACGCTACGCGTGAAGTCGTATCCCGATCCGACGAACAGACTGTACATATTCCCATCATACTCGGCATCGAATTTCTGGTTGACGTTCGCCAGATTGTCGAGCTGGTAGACGATATTTCGGGTCTGGTCGAAGTTGTTCACTCCGTAGGATCCGGCAAAATCGACAAAGTAGTTCTGTTCGCTGTAGTAGGTCCCGTAGAGACTTAGGCTGTAGCCCTGGGTATCCAGATCGCCGGCGTTGTTGTTGAGATCCGCCTGGGTGTTCATGATGCCGAATGCGCCGCCGAGAATGAACTGGTCGTTAATCCGGTAGTCGGCGCCCAGGGTCAAACCGTAGGTGTCGAAATCGAGCCCCGACTCCAGATCTGTCTCGTCCTTGCTGCCTGAGGCGATATCACCCGTGACGAAGACGCCGAGACGGGATGCGAACAGTGCGTTATCCGCACTTGCGCCACCGCCCTGGCTACGAAGATAGGCTTCGGCCAACAATTCGATCGGCAGATCCTGTCCCTTGATGCGCCAATCCAGACCGTTGAGCGACACCCCCCGGGCTCCGGCGCGCAGCGCCGAAATACGGGAGCCCAGATTGCGGACCTGGGTCTCTCCCCCCTGACGCGAGACATTGCCGGCCTTGGTGGCGGATTCGGGTGTGACCTGCTGCAACGCCCGTGCGGTTGTCGGATCGCCATTGATGGCCGCGTCCACGACCGCGTCACAGTCTGCCTGTAAACGCGCTCCAAGACGGCCGCTGGGGCAGGCTTCACCGATAACTTTGGCGAGAGATTGAAGGTTGGGATTACCGCCGGTATAGGGTTCGAGAAGATCCGCAACCGGATTGCTGGGTGCCGCAGCCGCTGCGGCACCGGTCAGTGTTATCCGGCTGATACCCGAATCGGTATCCACACTCAAAGCACCCGTGGCCGTTCCTTCCGCCTGGGGCGTGAAGATCACCTGGATCTCACAGCTGGCCCCCGCGGTCAGGGAGGTGCCGCAGTTGTTGCTCTGGGAAAAATCACCCTCGGTGGCAATACCATTGATGGTTACCGCAACGCTGCCCGGATTGGTCAGGGTGAGGGTTTGCGGCTGGGTTTCCGCATCGACCACGGCATCCGCGAAGTCCAGCGAAGTCACCGA
>JARRNW010000338.1:0-4386 GCA_037384565.1 Candidatus Thiodiazotropha sp. | reverse complement strand
GTGTATGGAGACGTTTGATTGGTTGAATTGGGAGGAGCTGACGCGCCGGCTTGTAGCTCGTAGGCTGTAGCTGGTAGGACAGGGCGCTGGCGCGCCGGGTTGTAGCTTGTAGCGATCAGGGCGCAAATGGCAAAGCGCAGAGGGCAGAGAGCGCATAGGGAAAAGGCAAAAGGTTAAAGGAGAAAGGCTGAGAGGCCCCGCTGTCGCGGCATGATGAGATGAATCAAAATAAATGATGGAAAAATAGGTGATATTTTGCAAGATATGCGAGGGTTGGGGGTGGAGTTCCCTCGCACACCTTGCAAGTAACCGAGGGAACTCCTGCCCTGCCAAATACTGTGGGGAGGGCAGGAACGATGCTATCAGAACTTCTGCAAAAAGTCAGCCTCTTTCGTCTCCTTGACCGAATCGATTTAGATCTTGCCAACCAACAGCGCCAAAGCGGATGCCCTTATTGCGGCGGGCGCTTAGACCGTGCCGGTTATGAGCGCAAGCCCCGCGGCGGTCCGCCAAACATTCCGGAACAATACCTGATCCGACACAGCCTGTGTTGCTCGCAGCCGGGTTGTCGCCGGCGCAGCCTGCCACCGTCGTGTCTGTTCATGGGACGGCGAGTTTACTGGGGCTGCGTGGTGGTGGTGGTGATGGCGCTTCGCCAAAACAGGGCAGGCAGTGCCAGTATCGGTAAGCTGCAACGCATGTTTGCGATTGGCAGAAAGACCATTTGTCGCTGGATCGCCTATTTTCGCGACGAATTTCCAGCCACGGCCTGCTGGCAAGGCCTGCGGGGACGAGTTAGTGCCCGGGTGCCCAGCAGGCGTTTGCCCGGTGCCCTGCTGGAGTATTTTGTTGAGCATCTGTGCTGTCCGCAAAAAGGCCTGATCGCGTGTCTTGTATTTCTAGCCGGCCGGCCGGACGGTTCACCTTAAATGAGGGCCGATTGGTCCCACGCAAAAGATGGGGAGTTTTGCTTCTGATCTGATCGCGATACAAGACGGCTCCATGCAGTAAAAGAACAACTCATCAGCAAAGGAGCCGTCGACATGAGCAAGTCGGAACAAAACAGGCTAACGGATTGGGCGCATTTTCGCTTCTCGGTCATCGGAGGCCTTTTGGCCAGGCCCCCGGATCCGGGAAAGCTGCAAAAAGAGCTCCAAGAGGTTGCCCGCCGCCGGTACCGGCATCCGATCAGCGGAGACTGGGTCAGCTTTGGGGCTTCCACGATCGAGCGCTGGTACTACCGCGCGCTCAACACCGATGATCCCATCGGCGCTCTCGGGCGCAAGGTGCGCTCGGATCTGGGCCGTTCGGTTGCCACCAGCGCCCAGCTGTTAAAAGAGCTTGCGCGTCAATATGCACGCTATCCTCACTGGAGCTATCAGCTGCACGCCGACAACCTGGCCGCTCTGGTGCAGCTGCAGCCCGACTTGGGTCAAGCGCCCTCCTATGCCACCGTGATCCGGCGCATGCAGCAGCACGGCTGGATCCCAAAGCCTTCAGCCGCTCGCAATCAAAGCCCGGGACAGCGCCTGGCCGCCGAGCGCTTGGAAAAGTGCGAGGTGCGAAGCTTCGAAGCCGATCATGTTCACGGCCTGTGGCACTTGGACTTTCACCAGTGCAAAAGACGGATCGTGGATGCGGCCGGCAGATGGCACAAACCGGTGGTTTTATGCATTCTGGATGACTGCAGCCGGCTGTGTTGTCACATCCAGTGGTACCTGAACGAGACCGCCGAAAACCTCTTCCATGGGCTGATGCAGGCCTTTCACAAGCGCGGGCTGCCCCGGTCCTTGATGAGCGACAACGGCGCAGCTATGACTGCACATGAGACCGCCAACGGGCTTGTGCGGCTGGCCATTGTCCATGAGGCGACCCTGCCTCATAGCCCCTATCAAAACGGCAAACAGGAAGCCTTTTGGGGGCAACTGGAGGGACGTCTGATCAAGATGCTCTCCCAGGTCAGGCCGCTGACGTTGGAGTTTTTAAACCGTGCCACCCAGGCCTGGGCCGAGATGGAATACAACCGCTGCCGGCACGAAGAGATCGGCACCTCGCCGCTTAAGCGCATGCTGCAAGGCCCTGAAGTCAGCCGGCCTTCAGTCGACACCGATACCCTGCGCTTTTACTTTACCGCAAAACAGCGGCGCACTCAGAGAAAAAGCGACGGCACCATTCAAATCCAGGGGGTGCGATTCGAAGTACCCTCGCGCTTTCGTCATTTTCACTACCTCTACGTCGGCTACCAAAGCTGGGATCTGACCCGTGCTTATCTGCTGGACCAGCGCACCGGCACACTTCTTTGCCAAATCTATCCGCTGGACAAACACAAAAACGCCGACGGCCACCGCCGTAGTCTGCAGTTGCCGGCTTGCTCCGGCGTGAGCCAGATCGGCAAAGACCACGATCCCATTCCACCGCTGTTGCGAAAGATCCTGGCTGACTATGCCGCCAGCGGCCTGCCGCCGGCCTATCTGCCCAAAGAAGAGCTTTTGCCCCCTGATCAGGAGAATACCCATGAATGATAAACATCTGCAGGCCCTCTACGGGCTGAAATGGAATCCGTTTTTACCCGATCTTCCGCTGGAAGCACTGTGGGTTGCACCGGCGTTGAACCCGTTTCTTATGCGCATCGAAAATCTGCTCAGAACCGGCGGCTTTGCCCTGATCTGCGGCGAGCCCGGACTGGGAAAATCCAAGAATCTGCAGCTGCTGGCTCATCGGTTGACCACCGTGGGCGATGTGATCGTCGGCGTCATGCAGCGGCCCCAGAGCAGTCTGGGTGATTTTTACCGCGAACTGGGCGACCTGTTCCAGGTCAACCTGTCGCCGGCCAATCGCTATGGAGGCTTTAAAGCCCTGAGAGAGCGCTGGCACGAACATCTCAAAAGCACCCTGTATCGACCGGTGCTGCTCGTCGACGAGGCTCAGGAAATGCCCAGCGCCTGCCTGAATGAAATCCGCTTGCTGCCAAGCGATCATTTTGACTCGCGCTGCCTGCTGACTACGGTGCTCTGCGGCGACCTGCGATTACCCGAGCGCTTCCGCAGCCCGCAGCTGGCTTCCCTGGGAACCCGCATGCACGTGCGCCAGATCATTCAGCCTTATCCACCCGATGAGTTGCTCGATTGCCTCGAGCATAGTCTCCTTCAGGCCGGAGGCGCGCACCTGATGACCCCGGAACTCAAACAAACGCTGGTCGAGCATGCCGCAGGCAACTTGAGAGTGCTAAACATCATGGCCGCTGAACTGCTGGCTACCGCTGCCGAAAAAGAGATCCCTCAACTGGATGAAAAGCTCTTCTTCGATGTCTTCTCACGTCAGCCCTCCACCGGCAAGCGAAAAAGAAAGCCAAGCTAAAAAGGAGACCCAAACCATGCACAGCAAACAGCAAAGCCAACTGGCCTTTGAAATCTGGGAAAAACTATGTCAACTCGAATCGGCTCTGTGGGAGTGCTACTTCGATGAGTTCATGGAATTGACGATGCAACAGGATGAGCAAAAGGCAATGCTCCACGATGACGACGACCCTGAAGTCAAATATCCATTCTAACCAACCTTCTTCATGGAGTTGGTTGCATCCACCAACTCCATCTCTCCATCAGTTTGCCTGCAAACCTGTCCATCAATTATCGTGAATCGTCTCACCAGTAAGCGTGAAATTCTCAATAGCGCCCCTGTCGGCGGTTCCATGATACTATTCTCTTATCAAAGGTTTGGATGAGGCTGTGATATTTAGCGGAGCTAACAGGTTCTTCAGCTTTTGAAATTTGATTTCTTTACCGTTTATTCCCGATTTCCGGTAACCAATCTTGATGATTACGCCGAAAATGCCCCCCTCAGATTTAAATTGCTAAAAGGAATATGCAATTTTCTGCCAGTTTAGATTTATAGCCGTAATCTAAACTTCTGATATTTTACGGAGTTCTAATACCAATATAATCTTCGACATAATCATGGTTGATTACGTCTGCTCTTAACAGTGAGGGCTTCGAATGCGAAATAAAGTTCTAATTGATTATCAGTCTGTCACTTTTTTCACTTGAGATTCATTTTTGACTTGACAAAGCTCTAAAAAAATAAAAATTAAATTTAAAAATTAATTTTGAATTAAAAATGGACCGAACATGATATCCAACCGAAAACCAAAAACCAAAGAAAAACTGCTGCAAGCTGCAATCAAGGTATTTGTTGAAAAGGGTTACCGTGGCGCAACCGCCCAGGAGATCTGTCAACGGGCAGGAGCCAACATGGCTGCGGTAAATTATTATTTCGGCGGCAAGGAAAAACTGTATCAGTACATACTCGAACTTGTATTCCAGACTTGGGTCTCCTGTGAAACACCAGGGGAGCTAGCCCATCGGAAAACGGATACAGCTGAGGGCAAAC
>JARRNW010000337.1:0-4408 GCA_037384565.1 Candidatus Thiodiazotropha sp. | reverse complement strand
GGGGCCAGAGAGAGACCGAAGATCTCCGGTTTCACCTTAGAGGCGTTGATCGAGGAGGCGCAGCATTGACCCTGGCGGATGGCGCTGAACATCAGGGCCAATCCCGCGAGGATGCCGATGCCAAACAGGGCGCCGGCGTTCTCAGGGGTTACGGCGCGGTTCAGGGTAAACATCACCACGATGCCGTAGATCACCTGGGACGAAGGCATCACCGAGATACCGATATAGCGCCCGTGACCGCTCTCGGTCTCGATCATGGCCCCGATGGCGGCCTGACCCGCCACGGCGCAGCCGATGATACTGCCGATCGCACCCAAGGACATGACGCCATAGATGCCGGACCAACCCAGTGCAATGACAAACTCACTCATTCCTTTACTCCTTTTTTCGCAAAGGCCCGAAACGGGTAGCCCTCTTCAGACAGACCCCAGTTGTAAAATTCGATGAAATTGAGACGCAGTCCGTGAACCACTCCACTCATCAGACTGAGCAGGATGTTCAGCAGATGCCCCACCAGCAGGATCAGCAGGCTGAAGAACAGACCCAGGCCGGTATGCGCCTCCGCCACCTGACGCGCCAGATCGTTGAAGGTCAGCGCCAGTGAGGCGCTGGCCAGTCCCAGAGCGAACAGACGCAGATAACTCAACACATCGCCGAACAGCTTGGTGACATTGGTCAGCGCGGCCAGTCCATCGAGAGTGCGTCGCAGCAGACTCAGGGCTGTGTTCACCGGCCGGTCACTGCCGAATACGAAGACCCCACCCAGGCCCGCTACCAGACAGGCGATACCCAGATGGTGGGACAATCGTGCGGCCGGGCTGTCCCCCAGTCCCAGCCAGATCAGCAGTCCTCCCACCACCGCGCTGATCCAGCCCAGGCTGGTCCGGGCCCGGGGGGTGCCTCGGTTCTGCCAGGCCATGATGCTGTTGGCCAGGGCGATATGCAGCACTCCGATGACCACCGAGAGGCGCATCATGCTGTCGAAATCGTTGATATCGAGCAGTTTGAAATGATCGAGCAGGCTGCCTGGCGGTGGTGTCGCACCGAAGTAGCTGCCCATCATCATGCCCCAGATCAAGGAGCCTCCACAAAGGGTGGCGACGAGAATTCGCAGCCGTCGGCCGGTGTCGCTGCGGCCGATCTTGCGCCAGCCTGCCAGCAAGCCGATGCTCAGCAGGAAGGCATAGCCCGCGTCGGAGAGGATCATGGCAAAAAACAGGGCGAAGGAGAGGAATACCACCCGCGAGGGATCCCAACTGCGATAGCCCGGGGTCTGGTAGAAATCGACCAAGTCCTGTCCGGCGGCCATCCGCGGTGGATTGTCGAGCAGGGTAGGTGGGGCTTCATCCGGGGCGGGATCCTCAACCAGCAGCGCCAGTCCCTCGTTTTGGGCCAGGGCCTCCAGGCGGGGTAGTTCCGGTATTGGGGCCCAGGCTTGCAGAGCGAACAGGTGCGGATCGTCCAGGGTCTTGGTGGCGGCGTGCTCCCGTGCGGCCCGGTCTTCCGCGGCCCCCAGGCGGGCGGCGAGCAGATGGATCCAACGGGTCAGGGCCTGGCGTTCCGCCAGTAGCTCCTCCAGCTCGATCTCTGTGGCCTCCCACTGGCGGATCACCTCCGCGAGAGGCAGGCTGCCGGTGTGGATACGGGGCACCGACAGGAGGCTGTCGTGGGGTTCGTCGGGGGCGATCACCGCCAGGTAGAGGAAGCGGTTATCCCGGTGCACCACCTGCCAGGGCTCCCTGAGTTCCTCGAGTTCCGCCAGTTTGTCCACCGGCAGGATATAGAACCAGAGTCGCATGCCGCCCAGTTGGTGCGGGGGTATGTGTGCGAAGTTGCCCCAGGGGCTCAGGGCTTCGATGCGTTCCCGTAGGGCGTCACTGCGATCCTGTGCATCCCGTACATGCTGCTTGTTTTGCAGCACCTCCCCAACCACCTGGTCCATATCGAATGGGTCTTCGTGGCGGATCGCCCGGCGTTTTTCCTTTACCCCTTGCAGGTATCGCAGGGCCTTATAGGCATCCACCGGTTGATCCGAAAGGGCCTTTTCCGGCTCCTTCGGGGGCGGTGCGAGGGAGCGCAGGTGCAGGCAGCCCAGGGACTGCAACTGTTCCAGGACCGAGGTTTTCTCGGCCGGCAGACCGAGCAGCGTGATCTTTTTCAGGCGTACGATGCTCACGAGACCGCTGCCTCCCGGGCATGTTTACCCTTGGCGATCTTGGCTCGCACCACCGCCGCCCGTTCTCCGTCCGCGAGGAAGATCTGAATGCGTCGGATGTTGTCCCGGGTTTTGGGGATCAGGACCTTATCGAACAGATTCACCCGCTGGGTGATGGTGCGCACCGCCTCTTCGAGCAGGTTCAGACGGCGTTGTTGAATCTGGATACGGATACGGAGTTCCAGCATCTGGCCGAGTCGCCAGGCGAAGTTGTCGACCCATTCCGGTTTGGCCATCAGGGCGTAATGGGCCTGCTTCAACGCCAGCACCTCGATCCTGGGTAGGCGCACTCCCATCACATTTTCTTCTCCAAGGGTCAGTTTTGAGACCCGCACGAGATCCTCGATGTTGACCTCCTCGTTGGAACCCATGGGCAGTCCCTGCTCCACCTTGAGTCGCAGCTGCGCGACCTCCTGCTCGGTTTCACGGATGGCGGCGATGGCCTTGGCCCGTTCCGCGATCAGTTGGCGGCGCTTCAGATCCAGGGACGGCAGGTAGCGCTCGAAGGTCTTGAGCCTCCGGTTTTGCATACTCAACGAGGATTTGCTCAGACTCAGTCGGGACACTAGGCTACCTTAATGTCATCCAGATTGGGGAAGTATTTGTCGATCAGCGCCTGCTTCATCAGCAGCTCTTCGGCGTCGAAGCACTCCGCCAGGGTCTTCCAGGAGAGGTCCAGGGCATCTTCCAGGGACATGGAGACCTGGATCTCCATGAAACGTTCCTTGAACAGACGGCCGAACTTGAGCAATTTCTGATCGAAGGGGGTCAGTTCAAAGGCCATGGCCTGTTTCTGCTCCGCATCCCGGGCTCCGGAATAAAAGCGGATCATGGTGTTCATGATCTGCGAATGATCCTCCCGGGTGACCTTGCCGATCACATGCTGCTTGAGCCGTGAGAGAGAGCCGAAGGGGTCCAGCATGCTGTTATGCAGATAGAACTGGCCTTCGGTGATGTAACCGGTGTTGTCCGGTACCGGATGGGTGACGTCGTTTCCGGGCATGGTAGTGACGCTCAGTATGGTGACCGACCCTGCCTCCCGATAGGCCGCAGCCTTCTCATAGCGGCGCGCCAGCTGGGAGTAGAGGTCGCCCATGTAACCCCGGTTGGAGGGAACCCGCTCCATCGATATGCCAACCTCCTTGAGGGCGTCGGCATAGGCGGTCATGTCGGTGAGTAGCACCAGTACCCGTTTGCCTTCCTCCACGGCGAACTTTTCCGCCACCGCCAGGGCCATGTCGGGCACCAGCAGGCGTTCCACGATCGGGTCCGAGGCGAGGTTGACGAACATCACCGTGCGCGAGAAGACCCCGGCGTCATCGAAGGCAGTGCGAAAGAAGTGATAGTCGTCGAAGATCAGCCCCATGCCACCGAATACCACCACATCCGCATCCGCCTGGATGCCGATGCGGGCGAGAAAGGGGTTATAGGGTTCCCCGGCTACGGAGAAAATCGGGATCTTCTGGCTCTCCACCAGACAGTTGAACAGATCGATCATCGGCACGTCAGTGCGGATCATCTTCGAGGCAAGCTGACGCCGCATGGGGTTCACCGAAGGACCACCGATGGGCACCTTCGGATCGTGGGAGAGATCGGGACCACCGTCCAGGGGTTGACCCGCGCCGCGAAACACCCGGCCAAGAATGTTCGCCGAGTAGGTGGCCTGCATCGGGGTACCGAGAAAACTCACCTGGGCCTCGGTGGACATGCCCTTGGTGCCCGCGAACACCTGCAACGCGACCCGGTCCTTATGGATGTGGATTACCTGAGCCAGGGAGCTGCGTCCGTCCGCGGTTTCGATCAGCGCCAGATCACCGAAACAGACCGTGGATCGTTCCGTGAGATCCGTGGGTACCTGTACTTTGATGATGTCGCCTACGATCTCCAGGATGTGGGTGTAGTGGAGTAAGGTTTGTGACATGGACCTACCTGATTGTCCCTGTTGAGCCAATGGTTACACGAGAGTCTGAGGGGGCAGATGCACTCCCGGCTGCGTTCCATGGGGGGATCGCTCATGGCCGTAATTGCTTATGAGATGGTTGACACGATTGTACATCATGCGGCTTGAGTGCTTTGTTTGTCTTGTTCGTATTGACCGCATGTGCCAGCAAAAAAACGTCTGGATGCGAACCGCTTTACAGGCAAGGATAGACCAGGAATTGGATCGTGCCACCCCTTAACTCTGCGTGGTGC
>JARRNW010000336.1:0-7275 GCA_037384565.1 Candidatus Thiodiazotropha sp. | reverse complement strand
CAGCCACAGGCTCGGTTCATGGCCCAGGTACCCGAAACCGGGATTATCGTCCGCATCGCCCCCGATCTAATCTGTCAGGCGGTAGACAAACTGGTGAGTAACGCGGTGGACTTTCACCGTCCGGGAACACCCATCGTGATTGAGGTCGGCCACAAGTCGTCAGGCTGGGCACGACTGAGTGTGGAAAACCAGGGACCCTCCCTCGACCTGGAGGAGTCGGGGCAGATTTTTATGAATATGAAATCCCAGCGCGGTCCGGGGCAGCAAGGCCTCCACCTGGGGCTTGGGCTCTATCTGGTACGCTTGATCGCGGAATTCCACCAGGGGCGGGCCTGGGCTGAAAACACTCCTCGGGGGGTCAGTTTCGGACTGGATCTTCCATCTCGAAGCGAGTCTCCTGACGGCCAAGCCACTCCGTGAAGCAGGCAATCTTCATATCCAGAGAGCCATCGTTCGATAGTCCTATATGTCTGACCGGTTGGTTGTGTGGCAATCGTGATCGTATAGCTGGAACCGCGTTCTAACCGTAAAGCGGCCATTCGAAGTGATGGAGAGATCGTCGACACCATTACTCTGAACTACCAGACCCTCCGCGATTCAGACTCCGCCGTTTGGGTGGGACTCGACGGTCGGGGAAACTCTGCAAACCATTGTCGCCAGTGTGACCAGAATTCCTGTGGAGTGTTCGATTCAGGACAGATCGTCTTATGACTTGTTTTTAACCATTTCCTATCCACAGCAATAACTTAGCGCAAAAGTCAGATTTGGCAGGGAGTTTGCAAGTGACATTGTGTTGATAGTTACGTGGATTATCCCGTGTCATATCTCGAAATTAAAGCCGATACTTTATCGTCGCCAC
This sequence comes from Candidatus Thiodiazotropha sp., assembly GCA_037384565.1. GTDB lineage: Bacteria > Pseudomonadota > Gammaproteobacteria > Chromatiales > Chromatiaceae > Thiodiazotropha. The sequence continues at coordinate 6,416 of JARRNW010000336.1, read as the reverse complement.
TTCAAGTGGCGCATCACCATGGCGTCGAGTCTACATGCCTGAGCAACGCAAAGGAGCGGGCACAACGCTTCTCCTCAAGCTCTGGTACGCAGCGCATCGCCCCCCTTTTCCGTCGGAACGAAAGCCAATGAAAACCACAGATAAAATTCGCTTACAACTGCAGAGCAACCCGATCATCCTCTACATGAAGGGCACCCCGGATGAACCACGCTGCGGCTTTTCCGCCAAGGCTGCTGGCCTACTCAAATCGAGCGGTTTCAGTTTCGCCTATGTGGATGTGCTGAGCAATCCCCCGATCATGGAGGCGCTACCGGAGGTGTCAGAGTTCCCTACCTTTCCCCAGCTGTTCATCCAGGGCGAGATCATCGGCGGCAGCGATATCGTCGAAGCCATGTTGTCAGCCGGTGAACTTCAACCGATGCTGGCAGAGGCGAGCGCCACCACGGTAACCGAAGCATGACCGGGGATGAGATCGTACTGCGGGTGCGTACCCTCTATCCGGATGCCGTTGTGGATGTGGCTGGCGAGGATTGCAGCTTCGAGATCCATGTGGTCACTGAGGCATTTGCCGGTCAGAATATCCTGCAACGACAAAAGCCCATTCTGGGACTGTTCAAAGATGATATCCGCAACGGCACTCTGCATGCGCTCTCCGTCAAGGCCAAAACCCCCGACGAGCAAGCAGCCCAGTCTAGCCTGATACAGATCGGATGAACCTTGCAATGGTAGTAGCCCTATGAATATCGACCGAGACACAGCCCTGCGCATCGCCCTGGCAGCCCGTACCCTGCCCGATGTGGATTTGACCACCCTGATCGGCATACTCGACGAACGCCTCGGTTCACCCCTGGACTTGGAAAAGCTCTCCCGTATCACCGTGACCGACCTGAAGACCGGCATCGGCAGCCTGGATGGTGAGGAGGATGGGGAGGACTTTGGGGGACGCAGCGGACTGGAGCCGATCAAACTGGCGGTTCGTGTGCTTTGGGGAGAGACCACTGAAGATGACAACCTGCCCATACCGGATGCCTATGAAGAGGGCGACATGCCCGGCTCGATTCGCGTGGCCCTGGCCTCCAACAGTCTGACCAATCTCGACGGGCATTTCGGCTCCTGCCTGCGCTATCTTGTGTATCAGGTCTCGGCCGATGAAGCACGACTGATCGGGGTACGTTCCGCTCTGGAAGCGGATTTCGCCGAAGATCGTAACGCCTTTCGGGTCGAGCTGATCAAAGACTGCCATCTGCTCTATATCGTCTCGGTGGGTGGACCGGCAGCAGCCAAGATCATCCGTGCCGATATCTATCCCATGAAGAAGATCGAAGGCGGAGAGGCGACGGAGGTCCTCACTGAATTGCAGGGGATGATGAGTGGAGTACGTCCTCCCTGGCTGGCCAAGATTCTTGGTGTGCCAAACGCCGAACGCTTTCGCTACTACAGCGGGGAAGAAGTGGATTGATCCTCAGAATGACATCCAGGAATACCGCACCCTCAGGCATTCTGGATCCCGGCATGCGCCGGGATGACGATGGTTGTTGGCTTAGGTAAGTTTCGGCGTTCTGAGTACTATTCGGGGCCGTTTGCGTGGACTCGGCTGTCTGGGAAAGTGTCGGCCGCAGGGACGCGGCCGTCGAGCGCCCAGGGATGGGTTTACAGCGGCTTACCCAGACAGCCGAGTCCACGTAAACGGCGAAGGATGTCAGCCAAAACCACCGAAGGTTAAATCAGCCAGGATAGTCGGCGATCCCCGGATTACCTTTGACACCCACCAACTTGGGGGTATTCAGCTTTTTGATCTTAACCGTCTTCTGGTCGCGCAGGTATTTCGAGACCGTATCCCAGATGGGCTCACCCGGGGCCTTGGAGCCCACGGTTGCCCAACCGGCCACCACATAGGACTTGTCCGCATCGATCTTGGTGCCGTTGTCGAGGGTCATGTTGCTGATGCGTTTACCGAAATCGGCGCTGGGTTCGCAGACATAGTCCATTCCACCGACACGTACCAGTCTCCGGGTAGGTGATTCAGGTCTGATCCATGACGTTGTCCAGGGTGATCTTCTGCCCCGGCAGTACCGTGGTGCCCCAACGAAAACCCGGAGAGAGAGAAATCTGCGCATCATTGACCGTGGTCAGGGCGTCACAAATGACTTGATCGAAGGTACCGTTGAAGTTGCCCCGTCGATACAGGGTCTCCTCGGCGACTGCCAGTTCCTGGTTGAGCTGATCCTGATAGGGAGCGCGGACTTCGTCGATATAAGCCTGCATCTCCTTGTCCGCCGGCAGCAGATTGGAGAACACCGGCAGCAGGCGATAGCGGAAGTCACGCACCTTTCCGCCTTTGACATCCAGATCCATGACACCCAGGAACTTGCCGTTGGAACCGGCGTTGGTAACCAGGGTCTTGCCGCCGGCGTTGGTGACAACGCTGGGGGCCGGCATGCCGTCGTGGGTGTGACCGCCGAAGATGACGTCGATACCCGTCACCTGAGCGGCCATCTTCAGATCCACGTCCATGCCGTTGTGGGAGATCACCACCACCACATCCGGCTTTTCTGTCTCGCGTACCTGGTCCACCACCATTTGCATCTTGTCGTCGCGGATACCGAAGGTCCAGTCGGGGATGAAACGCTGGGGATTGGCGATCGGGGTATAGGGGAAGGCCTGGCCGATCACCGCCACCCGGGCGCCGCCCACGGTTTTCATTACATAGGGCTTGAAAGCGGTACCTGCGTCCTCGTTGTAGCCGTCGAAATCGGGAAATTTGTAGTCGAACAGGGCCTCTTCACGCACCTTGACGTTCTGTGCCACGAAGTCGCCCTTGAATGCGTCGATATTGGCAATCACCTCATCGTCCAGGTAGGTGAACTCCCAGTGGCCGGTCATGACATCAACGCCCAGTTTGTTACAGGCACCGACCATATCCTTGCCCCGGGTCCAGTAGGCAGTACCGGAACCCTGCCAGGTATCGCCGCCGTCCAGCAGCAGGCTGTTGCCCGGTCCCCGGTCATCGCGCAGACGTTGCACCAGGGTCTTGAGGTGGGCAAAACCGCCAACCCGGCCATACTTAGCGGCGGCGGAATCGTAATTCAGATAGCTGAAGGCATGGGATTCAATGCCCCCTGGGGAGATACCGAAGTGCTTCAGCAGATGCTCGCCCACCAGATGCGGCGCCTTGTTGTAGGCGTAGTCGATGCCCAGGTTGACGTTCGGCTCGCGAAAGTAGATCGGGTTCAATTGTGCATGGGTATCGGTGATGTGCAACAGGCTCAGATTGCCAAACTTCGGTACCTCATAGAGGTCAGAAGGCTGTCTGGCTGCCGCGAAGACGGACGCCGGCATCATGCCGGCGGCACCGGCCAAGCCCATCAGGCGTAGGAACTCACGTCGTGAAATACTCATGCTCTTCTCATCCTCCAGTTTGTTCAGGGATACGGGGTCAGTCGCGATCAAGTCATGAGGATTCTCCCGAAGGCCCCTTTTGCACTCAGTCCCAAGCGACACTATAGAAGACTTGCGTCAACTGATTGCACGGGATACTACTTGCCTTCGGGCGAATCTCACCAACCTGCCATGCCATGTCCTGTTGCCGGACCGGTCATGGAATCACCGCTGTTGCCAACCAACCGTGTGTTTCGTGCTATTTGCGATGGGCGGTATTTTTTTGTTTTGTTGTGACAAAGCCGCCCTAAACCGCTACCGGCAGAATACCCTACGCTGCCGGTGTGCCATTATCCAGACCTTGCCCAGCCAAGGAAATCCGGGCATACGCGACTGCCCATAGTGGTTTTCCATAACTTACTCCTCCAGGCTCAGCATCATGCGCATCAGGTGGGACAGGGAGTCCGCCTGCATCTTTTCCATGACCCGGGACCGGTGGGCCTCGACCGTGGAGAGGGTGATGCCCAGTTGTTCGGAGATGTTTTTGTTGCGCATGCCGCTGATTACCAGCTCCAGGACCTCTCGCTCCCGGGGCGTCAGCTGACTGAGGTGTTCCCGGATCTCGGACAGGCGGGAGGCCTCGCCGCGCTTTTTCGCATCCATTTCGATGGCACGATGGACGCTGTCCAGCAGAATCTGGTCACGAAAGGGCTTTTCGATAAAGTCGACCGCGCCGGACTGCACCGCCCGTACCGCCATGGGCACATCACCGTGGCCGGTAATGATGATAACGGGCGGGTGAATCGGATACTCGGTGAGCTTCTCCTGCATATCCAGTCCACTCATTCCCGGCATGCGGATATCCACGACCAGACACCCGGGCAAAGACGCGTTGAACTGTTGCAGATATTCCAATGAAGAGGCATAGCAGATCACTGGTAGGCCGACCGATTCAAACAACAACTTCAGGGCGTTGCGCACCTCGGCATCATCATCCACGACAAACACGGTGGGTTTCATCTGATCCATTAACCTGCTTCTCCAATGGGTAGATAGAAATTGAATTCCGCCCCGCCGTCATACTCGGGATTGCGCAACAGTCTACCACCGTGAGCCTCGATGATCCCGTGACTGATCGAGAGCCCCAGTCCCATGCCATCCGCCTTGCTTGTGACAAAGGGATCGAACAGGGTGGAAGCCACACCGGCATCGATACCGGGACCGTTATCCCGGACCGTCACCCGTATCATGTTGTTTTCCGGCCGGTCGCTGACAATGGTGAGCGTACGTTCCCGTTCATTCACATCCGAGAGGGCATCGATGGCGTTGCGCGCCAGATTCAGAATTACCTGTTCGATCTGGATGGGTTGCACCAGGATCGGTTCGGGCTCCGGATCCAGATCCAGTTCGAGACGTACATTGGCGCGCCGCAGATCGGGTTGGATCAGAACCACCACCGCATTGATCAGGTCATTGATCTGCACCGCACTGCTCTCGAGGGGCTCTTTGCATGCCAAACGCCGAAGCTGGCGTATGATCTCCCCGGCGCGATCCGCCTGGCCCGCGATACGCTCCATCACGTCCACGCAGACACCGGTGTTTGAGCTGTCTGATTCCAGTATACGCATACTCGCCTGGGCATTGGTGGAGATGGCGGTCAGGGGCTGATTCAATTCATGAGCGATACCTGAGGCCATTTCACCCAAGGTGCTGAGCCGACTCACCCGGGCCAGTTCAATCTGGTGCTGTTGGGCCTCCTCCTCGGATCTCTTGCGCAGCGTGGTGTCGCGAAACACCACCACGCTGCCCTGGGTTTCCCCCCTTTCATCACGAATCGGAGTACTGCTGTACTCCACCGAAAAACTGGTGCCGTCTTTACGCCAGAAGAGATCGTCCGAGATATAGCGGGCCCGATTCTCGCTGAAGGTCTTATAAACCGGGCACTCTTCCGGAAGATGGGGCGAACCGTCTTCATAGGAGTGATGCAGGATCTCGTGCTGGTTCTTGCCGATCACGTCCTGGGCATCCCAACCGGTTATCTGTTCCGCCGCCTTGTTGAAGAAGGTCGATCGACCCTGCAGATCGACGCCATAGATGCCATCCGCGACGGAATCGATGATCAGCTCATGCTGTACTTCCAGGCGGCTCTTGGCCTTGTGCAACGCCTTGTTCAGGCGCATCACCCAAAGGGTCATCACGATCATGAAAAGCAGAACCCAGATACTCCCCATCAGCCAGTACCGGTAGCGATTAACCGCATCCACCAGGGTGAACTTCCCCAGGTTCTGGTAGGGTGGCAACTTCAACTCCATGAACAGATCATGCACCGGCTGGTAATCCAGGGGAATGGTCCAGCCAGCGTAGGCTCCGGCCAGGGCGGCCGGATGGTTCCGGGGCATTTTCAGCAGGGCTACCGCCACCTGCTGCGCCAGATTGTCATCTGTATGTGCCACCTTGCTGAAAGGCCATTCGGGGTAGAGCCGGGTACTGAGGGCGAAGGGAAATTCCGCAACCTGCTGGGGATTGATGATGCGGAAATCGTCCAGATCGATGGTACCCGCTCTGGCCATCCGTTCGAGGATATCGGTGCGCACGGTACCGAAGTCGACCTCACCCTTGAGCACCGACATCACCACATGATCGTGGATCCCGCCGAATTTCAGCTGCTTTAGATCCTTGTAGGGATCGATATCATGTTCCACCATCTCACGCATGGCCATCTGAAACCCCCCCAGGGACGTAGGGTAGACCGCCATCATGGAGTGGCCGCGCAGATCCTCGAGGGTGCTGATCGATGCATGGTCCTTACGGGTGAAAATCACGCCACCGAAGATTTTATACGGCACGTTATTCCGGCGATTGTAGAGGGTGGCGATTCGGGAAACCCGGTATTTGACCTCCAGGTTGACGTAGATACCCGGATTGACCAGGACAAAATCGACCTTGCCTGCCTCGACAGCCGGGTCCACTTCATCGAAGGTCAGGGGGCGGATCACGAAGTGGTAACCGGGGATGCTGGCATCCAGATATTCGGCGGT
>JARRNW010000335.1:0-4418 GCA_037384565.1 Candidatus Thiodiazotropha sp. | reverse complement strand
GCCCTACGCCCAGACCGCTCACCTGGGCGGCCAGCTTCTCCGTCCCCCGTTCGAACAGCTCGAAGACCCGGCCGCGCAGTTCCTCGTTCATGCCATCGCCGTTGTCCCTGAGGCGCAGAATCACTTCTTTGTCCTCCCGTTGGGTGACGATCTGCAGCGCGCCCCCCGGTGCGGTGTACTTGATGGCGTTGTCGAGCAGATTGTTGATGACCTGTATCAACCTCACCTCGTCGCCCTCGATCGGCAGCGGCTCCTCGCCCGGGTCCAGGGTCAGTCGCAGGGACTTGTCGGCAATGGCCTGGTCGCTGTTGGCGGCGGCGTTGCGCACCAGATCGCGCAGATCGAGACGCGCGAACTGCAGCTTGACCCGGTTGGTCTTGATGCGCGCCACATCGAGCAGATCGTCCACCAGGCGGCAGAGGTGGCTGATCTGGCGCTCGTTGATGGCGTGGACCTTGCGAATCTCCGCATCGTCCGGCATGCGCTGCTTAAGGATCTCATTGGCGGTGCGTAGGGGCGCCAGTGGATTGCGCAGCTCGTGGGACAGAAAGGCCAGGTACTCATCTTTACGCCGGTCTGACTCCAGCAAGGCCTCCTCGGCGCGCTTGCGGTCGTCGATGTCGGTGTTCATGCCGACCCAGCCGCGTACCCGCTCCTGCTCATCGCGCAGGGGAACCGCCCGTACATGGGTCCAGCGCCAGTCGCCGCTCACATGTTGCAGGCGCAACTCGATGTCCACCGGCCGGATCTCCTCGATACAACGCCGCCAGTTCTCGGCCGCCTGTTGCCGGTCGTCCGGATGGACCGCCTCGAGCCAACCCACTTCGCTCAACCACTGTTCCCGGGTCTGTCCGGTGAAGGCGCGCCAGGAGGGGGAGTCCTCCATCTTACGGCCCTGGGCGTCGGTGTTCCAGACGATCTGCGCCGAGGCGGTGACCAGAGCCCGGTATCGCTCCTCGCTGTTGCGCAGGGCCAGTTCGCTGTTTTTCTGCCGGGTGATGTCGACCAGGGTGATGACCACGCCCTGAATCTGATCGGCGGTGGAGCGATAGGGCAGCACCCGTGTCAGATACCACTCGCCGGCGTCGCTCAGAACCTCCCGCTCCAGCGGCGCCAAGTGACCCAGGACCTGCAGGGCGTCCTGTTGGAAATTGTCGTAGCCCAGGCGGTGGCGCAGCTCGGTGAAGGGGCGGCCCAGATCGCTGCTGCGGACATTGAACAGAGACTTGGCGCGCGGCGTCACCCGCTGGATGCACAGTTTGCGGTCGAGAAACAGGGTGGCGATGTCAGTGGCCGCCATCAGGTTGTTGAGATCGCTCGTGAGCTGGCTCAGCTCGTCGACCCGGTTGCGGTTCTCCTGGTTGACGGTCTGCAGCTCCTCGTTCATCGACTGCAGCTCTTCCTTGCTGGTCTCCAGCTCCTCCATGGTGGAGCGCAACTCCTCGTTGGTCGACTGCAGTTCCTCGTTGGCCGCGCGCATCTCCTCCTGCGACGTCTCGTACTGCTCGATCACTGCGCGCAGCCGCTCGCGGGTCTGTTCGAGCTGGGGATCCGCCTGAGCCTTGCCGGCGTTCGCCGACGCCGTCATTTCGTCGAAGGTGACCAGGCAGAGTCCGCTCAGATCCGGTTGCTTGGCCTGTCGCACGTGCAGAATCACCTGCCGGGGCTGTCCGTTGATGGTGAGGAGGATGGGGTCGGATCGGCTATCGCTGCCATGTTCGAGGGCGGCATGGAGCGCGCTGCGCAGATCGAACACCAGCTCCTCGCGCGCCAGTTTGAAGACGCTGCTGGTCAGCTCCCCGCCGGGTACCTGCAGGTATCGGCCCGCATGCTCCGAGCTGTGCACGATGCGGTAGTCCTGATCCACCAGGATGCTCGGCAGGGCGTAGCGCTCCACCATCCGCTGGTGCAGTCCACCGTAACCTCTCGGCGAGGACTCGCTGGTGACGGGCCGGGATTCCTCGCCGCCGGAAGCGAACAGGCGGGGGAAGACCGGCATGCGCGGTTCCGGTGGGGGCACGTTGCGGCGCCGGTAGAGGCAGTGGTGCTTGTGTTCCATCTCGAACAGGCCGTTGCGGTCGATGGTCTCCGAAGGCCCCAGCAGCAGCTGGCCGCCCGGCTTGAGGGCATAGTGGAACAGGTCGATCACGTTCTTCTGGGCATCGCGTTTGAGATAGATCAGCAGGTTGCGGCAGACGATCAGGTCGAGACGGGAAAACGGCGGGTCGCGCAGCAGGTCGTGGACTGCGAAGACGATGTTCTCGCGCAGTTCCTTGCGTACCGTATAGTGGCTGTCCTCTTTGCGAAAAAAGCACCGCAGGCGGGTCTGCGAGACATCGGACTCGATGGTGTCGGGATAAATGCCGTCGCGGGCGTACTGGAGGGACGCCTCGTGCAGATCGGTGGCGAAGATTTCCAGCCGCGGCCCGCTGACCTGCTCCAGCAGCAGCATGGCAAGGCTGTAGGCCTCCTCGCCGGTGGCACAGCCCACCGACCAGACACGTACGCTGTCCTCGGGCTGCTTGTCGGCGAACAGCTTCGGCAGGACCTCCCTCTCCAGGTGCGCAAAGGTCTTGCTGTCGCGAAAGAACTGGGTGACGGTGATAAGAAACTCTTCGGCCAGCAGATAGGCCTCGTTCGGATTGTCGCGCATGAAGGCCAGATAGTCTTCGAGGCCCTCCACGTCGAGCAGTTGCATGCGCCGGCGAACCCGGCGCAGCACGGTGGAGTGTTTGTACTGGGTGAAATCCCGCCCCTTGCGCGTGCGGATCCGGTTGAGGATCTGCTGTAGGTGTCGGTTGTCGCTGTCCGAGAGCCCGCCATCGCGCCGATCGACGTCCAAAGCGGGGCTGCACCGGGCGAAACGGTGCAGTTGGCCGAACATCTCCTCCACCGGCAGCACCAGGTCGATCATGTCGGTGGCGATGGCGCTGCTCGGCATGCCGTCGAAACCTGCCTCCTTCGGTACCTGAGCCAGGGTGAGGCCGCCCTGTTGTTTGATCCGGCGGATACCGAAGGTGCCGTCGGAACCGGTGCCGGAGAGAACGATACCGGCGCAACGATCCTGCCAGTTCTGCGCCAGGGTCGAGAAGAAGTGGTCGATCGGTGCGCGCTGCAGTCGCTGCGGTTCGATGCGGGAGAGGCGCAAATGGCTGCCGATGCTGTCCAGATTGCTGCCGGGGGGAATGACATAGACATGGTTGGCCTGCAGCTCCAGGTCTTGCTTGACCTGGTGGACCGGGAGCTTGCTATGGGGCTGCAGCAGGTCGGCGAGAATGCTCGGCTGCTCGGGATCGAGATGCATCACCACCACGTAGGCCATGCCGGTCTTCTCGGGCAGCTGGGCAAAGAAGCGTTTCAGCGCCTCCAGGCCGCCGGCGGAGGCGCCGATACCGACGACCAGCATCCGCTCTGCCTGCCCCTGCTCCCCCCGTTTATTCTCGCGCTCTCCCATAAGCGTTGCTCTCCGATTATGTGGGCTTTTCACTTGACCGTAAGCCCACATCGAGTTCAAGTTTTATTCGACAAATTCCGTGTCCGGGATAGTCTAACCACATCACTTCATCCTGGTACAATACTTTGCGTTGAAATTAGCCCCCACTTACAAACGGACTTGATATGCGCAAACTCTCAGCGTTCCTTCTCTCGCTATTTACCATCGTCGGCGGCCATATTCTGAACCGACGTGCTGACAAGGCACTGCTATTTTTCAGTCTGCTGCTGGTTGTGGCGTTAATCAATCTGTATTCGTTACCTCTACTCACCCTCTTTGAAGGTGTTCAGACGATGCCAGGCATCTCCAGCTACTGGCAACTCTTGCCCATCAGCTTCGCCACCAGCCTGGGACTTGTCGCTTTATCCAGCGCCCTGGTCAGTTACCTTGACGCAGGTAAACCACTCGAAGGTTCAAGGGTTACCATCCCCGCACTCCTCGGTGGCATTTTAGCTGTGCTGATCGCCTCTCCCGTGGCCGGTTATATGGCCTACTACGCTTCCATCAATCTGCAACTCAGCGAACAAATGAACGATGTCATTAACACCGACGAGGATGGAGAAGCATCGAAGGAGAAATCCGACAGTGCCAGGGGCCGCGCGTTTCATGGTTCCGGCACTCACTTCTGGCACAACGTGCGCTACAGTTTCCGCTGGACGCCGGAGGAGAATCGGTCACCACTGCCCAAGGGTGACGCCTATATCGCTGGTCGCATCGATTACAACGGCGCGCCTGCCGTCGGGGTCACCTTAACGGGCATCTTCAATGATCGGTACCTCTCGGAAGAGGTAACTACTGATGATGAGGGCCGGTTCACTTTTGAACTGGCTGGCGGCGAGTGGCGCCTGAACAGAATCCACACCACGACCTGGTCCGACAAACCCGATAGTAACGACTTCACCCTCATCGGCAGCGCTCACCCCAA
>JARRNW010000334.1:0-6549 GCA_037384565.1 Candidatus Thiodiazotropha sp. | reverse complement strand
CGTATGGCTTGCGCAAGTTGATCCGGCGGAAGCAAGAGCAGAGCTGTCGCTGACAGTTCCGTGATCTGTTTCAGATTAAGGATGGCCCGTTCTACATTGGACCAGGCGGTATTCTGGGTTAGCACCGCCCCCAGCATCACCTCGAAAGGGGTTTCCGCAGGCCACCAGTGTTGTGGACCATGGTACGCCAGCAGGGTCTGGTAGATCCCCACCAGGCGCGGCCCCAGGGTCATCTGCGTTTGGGTTTACCGGTTGACCCGCCACGCCCCTTCCAAGGCGATTCCGCCCCTTTCGAGGAGCCTGCCGGTGAGGATTTACCACCGGTGCGGGCTTTCTGGGTTCGCCCGCGGGGTGACGAGCCGTCGGATTTGGCGTAGGCAGTTCGTTTGGGCGGTTTGCCGGAACGGGGCCCGCTGTCCGAAGTCTTCGCCCGGGTTCCGCTGTCCGCAGTCTTCTCCCGGGTTTTTTTACCGGCACTACCTTTCGAACCCCTGGGTTTGACCGATTTGAGACCCAGTGTCAGCTGCAGTTCATTCACCTCGGTCTCGCTGAGGTAGCGCCAGCGGCCCACTTTGAGGGCGCTTTCCAGGATCACGCTGCCGTAACGTACACGTTTCAAACGGTTTACCCGAGCGCCGACCGCCTCCCACATGCGCCGCACCTCACGCTGCCGTCCCTCCATGATCACCACATGGAACCAGCGATTGATGCCCTCGCCACCGGATTCAACGATCTCTTCGAAACGGGCGGGACCGTCCTCGAGTTCCACCCCATGGGTCAGTTGGGTGAGCTGCTCTTCGCTGATCTCCCCCATCACCCGCACCGCATACTCACGCTCCACCTGGCGGCTCGGATGCATCAACTGATTGGCCAGTTCCCCATCGGTGGTCAGCAGTAGCAGACCAGAGGAATTGATGTCCAGCCGGCCCACCGGTATCCAACGGCCGTGCTTGAGCTTGGGCAGGCTATGGAAGACGGTCCGTCGGCCCTCCGGATCCCTGCGGGTCACCAGCTCACCCTCCGGCTTGTTGTACACCAGTACTTCACGCTGGGGCGCTTCAAGCATGCGCTTGGCAACCGGCTTGCCATCCACCCGGATGGCATCGTTCGGCATCACCCGCATGCCCAGCTGGGCGGGCTGACCGTTGACCTCCACGCGGCCTTCGCTGATCCAGCCTTCGATCTCCCGGCGGGAGCCCATACCGGCATTCGCCAGCACCTTCTGCAGGCGTTCTCCAGAGGAGGGACTAGGGTGTTTCTTCATCGGATTCTTCGGTCTGCTCAGTAGATGTCTCCTGGGAAGCTGGCGCCTGTGCGGCCTCCTCATCGGGTTCCGCTCCGGGATCCAGCTCTGTGGCGCTCAAGGTCTCTGTCTGATCCCCGGATTCCAGCACCTCGGTATCTTCGTCCACTACCCCCTCCTCTGGAAGGGATTGATCCCGCGCCGCTTCGGACAAACCGGGGATACTGTCGTCCGAAACGGTTTGCTCTGCATTTGAATCCGCCTCATCGGCCAGGGTTTCGACAGCGATGGATTCCGCATCGGCTTCTCCGGTGTCGGATTCCGTGGACTCTGGCGGCGACTTGTCCGGATCCAACAGTTCCAGCTCCCGGTTGATGGAATCGAGATCCCGGATCTCTGCCAGGGTGGGCAGCTCATTCAGGCCTTTCAGGTTGAAGTAGTCGAGAAACTCTTTGGTGGTGGCGTACAGGGCCGGTTTACCGGGTACATCCCGGTGCCCCACCACCCGCACCCACTCCCGTTCGGTGAGCGTCTTGATGATATTGGTGCTGACCGCAACCCCCCGGATATCCTCGATCTCACCCCGGGTGATGGGCTGCCGGTAGGCGATCAGGGCCAGGGTTTCGAGCAGTGCCCGGGAATACTTGGGCGGACGCTCCACCCACAGCTTGGAGATCCAGGGGGAGAGATTCGAGCGTACCTGGATGCGAAAGCCGCTGGCGACCTCCACCACCTCGATACCCCTGCCTTCATAGTCTTCGGTGAGCGCACTCAGGACATCCCGCAGATCCTTTTTCTCCGGCACCTCCGATTCACTGAACAGCCCCTGTAACTGGTCCAGACTGAGCGGCCGGCCGGCCGGCCGGCCGGCCGCCAGCAGGGCACCTTCCACGATCTGCTTCAGTTTGTGCTCATCATTCGACATATCAGGATACTTTCGCTTTGACGTGAATGGGGGCGAAGGCCTCCGCCTGAACCAGTTCGAGCATGGATCCCTTGATCAACTCAAGCACCGCCAGAAAGGTCACCACCACGCCGAGACGACCTTCGCTGATATCGAACAACTCGGTAAAACTGACAAAATTCCGCCCGCTCACCCGCTCCAGTACAAGGGACATCTTCTCCCGTACCGACAGGGGTTCTTTCTCGACCCGGTGGCTGGTAAACATATCCGCCCGGTGCAGCACATCGGACAGCGCCAGCATGATCTCCCGCAGGGAGACATCCGGATCCACCGCCTCCACATGGCGCTCGACCAGCTCCGCGTGAGTCTGGAAATTGTCCCGGGTCATGTGATTGAGTTCATCCAGGTCCTCCGCCGCCTGCTTGTAGCGTTCGTACTCCTGTAGACGCCGGATCAGCTCGGCCCGGGGATCTTCCTCATGCTCTTCGTCACTGACCGGTCTTGGCAGCAGCATCCGAGACTTGATCTCCGCCAGCATGGCCGCCATCACCAGATACTCGGCCGCCAGTTCCAGACGCAGTTCGGTCATCATCTCGATGTAGCTGATGTACTGGTCGGTAATCTTGGCGATGGGGATATCGAGGATATCCAGGTTCTGCCGGCGGATCAGGTAGAGCAGCAGGTCCAGGGGCCCCTCGAAGGCATCAAGAAACACCTCCAGAGCATCTGGCGGAATATAGAGATCGGTCGGAGGAGTAAGCCAGGGCTCGCCCTGAACCACGGCAAACGGCATCTCCTCCTGTTCCGGATGGTGTTGGGGATGCGTTTCAGTGGGTTCCATTTCGTACGATCATCTGGCTCATATTTTCCAAGGTACTACCTTATACCACCCGGGAATTACTCCGCCAGTCCCTGCAGCGACATGGCCTGGCGCACCTCTTCCATGGTCTCCCGGGCCACCGCCCGAGCCCGCTCGGCACCTTCCTGGATAATCGTCCGGACTCGCTCCGGCTGGGCCTCGAACTCCGCGGCCCGGGCCTGCATCGGTTTCAGCTCCGCCATCACCGCCTCGATGACCGGGCCTTTGCAGTCGAGACAGCCGATCGCGGCGCTGCGACAGCCCTCCTGGACCCATTCGCGAGTGGCTTCATTGCTGTAAACCTGATGAAACTGCCACACCGGGCATCGCGCCGGATCCCCCGGGTCGTTGCGACGGACCCGTTGGGTGTCGGTGGGCATGCGCTTGAGCTTGTTCTCCACGTCTTCGGGTTTTTCACGCAACGACAGGGTATTCGCGTAGGATTTGGACATCTTCTGGCCATCCAGACCGGGCATCTTGGAGGCCTGGGTCAGCAGGGGTTGGGGCTCGGTCAGAATGATCCGGCCACTGCCCTCGAGATAGCCCAGCAGGCGTTCCCGTTCCTCAACGCTGATGTTCTGCTGGGCGGCCAACAAGGTCTGGCCGGCACTCAGGGCCTCGCCATCGCCCTGCTCCTGGTAGGCGCGTTTAAGTTGCGCGAACTGCTTCGCCGCCTTCTTGCCCATCTTCTTACAGGCGGCTTCGGCTCGCTCCTCGAAGTCGGGTTCGCGGCCGTACAGATGGTTGAAACGCCGCGCCACCTCCCGGGTCAGCTCCACATGCGCCACCTGATCCTCCCCCACCGGCACATGGGCCGCACGATAGATGAGAATGTCGGCGGACTGCAGCAGGGGGTAACCCAGGAATCCGTAGGTGGCCAGATCCTTCTCCTTGAGTTTCTCCTGCTGATCCTTATAGCTCGGCACCCGCTCCAGCCAACCCAGGGGGGTGATCATGGAGAGCAGCAGATGCAGTTCCGCATGCTCCGGCACCTGGGACTGCACGAACAGGGTCGCCTTGTCAGCGTCGACCCCCGCGGCCAACCAGTCGATCACCATGTCCCGGATACTCCCGGGAATCACCCGGGGATCGTCGTAGTGGGTGGTCAGGGCGTGCCAGTCGGCGACAAAAAAGTAGCAATCGTGGTGCGTCTGCAGCGCCACCCAATTCTTCAGCACCCCGTGATAATGGCCCAAATGGAGCTGCCCCGTGGGGCGCATGCCGGAAAGAACGCGGGTGGTTTCGGAAGACGAATTCAAAACTAACTCCTTGCGGGACTGAGAAGCACGGGGATCAACTGGGTGACGACATCACTGGCCGGCAACAGCTTGATGGTCATACCCACCACGGGCCAGAGAACGACTCCCAGGACACCCGTGGCCAGCAGCACCAGCACGATCACCATACCGTAGGACTCCAGCCGTGAGTAGATCTGCGCCGGTTTAGGCGGCAGTAATGAGTAGATCACCCGTCCGCCGTCCAGTGGCAGTATGGGCATCAGATTCAGGGCCATGAGTACAGCATTGATCAGCACCCCGGCCACGCCCATGAACACCAGGGGCTCACCCAGCCAGTGAAAACTCTCCAGACTCATACCGCCCACATAGATCATGAGCGCCCAGATCAGTGCCATCAGAAGATTGGCCCCCGGCCCCGCCAGCGCCACCAGTCCCATATCTCGTTTGGGATTGTTCAGGTTACGGTAATTCACCGGCACCGGCTTCGCCCAACCAAACATGAATCCGGTCAACATGTAAGCGCCCAGGGGCACCAGGATCGTGCCGATCGGATCGATATGCTTGAGGGGATTGAGAGTTACGCGTCCCAGCATCTCAGCAGTTCGATCTCCCAACCGCTTCGCCATCCAACCATGGGCGGCTTCATGAACTGTAATGGCGAAGATCATCGGCAGGATAAAAATCGCCAGTTTCTGAATTAAAGTAAGACCTATCATCGGCGGATTATACCTCGAACAGGGCCGTATCGCCCTTCCCTTGACGAACCACTTGCGGCACCTCGTCGGTCATCACCACCACCGTGGTGGGTTCGAAACCACAGTAGCCGCCATCAATGATGAGATCCACATGATGGTCCAAAAGATCCCGCATCTCGTAAGGATCGGTGAGCGGCATCTCTTCCCCCGGCATGATCAGGGTGGTGCTCATGATGGGTTCACCCAAGGCCTCCAGCAGGGCGCGCACGATCTCGTTGTCCGGCACCCGAATGCCAATGGTCTTGCGTTTCGGGTGCATCAGGCGCCGGGGTACCTGCTTGGTTGCCTTGTGGATGAAGGTGAAGGGACCGGGAGTCAGATTCTTCAGCAGCCGGTAGTCCCGGTTATCGATCTTGGCGTAGTTGGAGATCTCGGTCAGGTCACGGCACACCAGGGTGAAATTGTGACTCTCATCAACCTTGCGGATACGCCGGATGCGCTCCATGGCCCCTTTGTCACCGATATGGCAACCCAGGGCATAGCTCGAGTCGGTAGGATAGATCAACACCCCCCCATCATGAATCACATCGACCGCCTGTTGAATCAGGCGGGCTTGCGGATTTTCCGGGTGGATTTGCAGAAACAAGGCCATAGAGAACTGCTCGTTGGAGGGTTAAGGCTCAGCCAAACTGCGCGGGCAACAGCCTGGCCTTCTGGAAAGACCCGTGTTCCCAGACCGGACGACACCCATCGGGAAGATTGGGCAGACAACCCAGCTCAATCCAGGGATTATCGGGGGTATGAAAATCAGAACCCGCCGAGGCGAGCAGGCCGAAATCCTTGGCATGCCGGGCCATGATAATAAAATCCTCCCGGCTGTGGCTGCCCGAAACAACTTCAATGGCATCGCCTTGCAATGCCACGAACTCCTTGAACAGTCGCCGCAGCTTGGTTCGGGTCATTTTGTAGCGGGCTGGATGGGCGATCACCGCCTGACCACCCGCATCATGTATCCAGCCGACCACCTGATCGAGACGGGCCCAGTTGCCCGGCACGTGGCCGGGTCGACCTTTAATCAGGTAGCGCTTGAACACTGCGCGTTCATCCTTTGCAAGCCCCCGGGTTACCAGAAACCGGGCAAAGTGGGTGCGACTCACCAGGTTGCCCTCGGCGAGTGCGCGGGCGCCTTCTAATGCCCCGGCAATACCCGATTGCTCCAAACGGCGGCCGATCTCCTCGGCACGCCAATCCCGAAAGGCGCGCAGTCCCGCCAGTCCCTCCTGGAGCCGGGGATTTTCCGGGTCCACATTCAAGCCCACCACGTGGACCGTGTAGCCCTCCCAGCTGACCGACACCTCGACGCCGGGCACCAGGGTCAGACCGCGCTGGCGGGCGGTTGCGGATGCCTCGGCAATACCGGCTGTGGTGTCATGATCGGTGAGCGCCAGCACATGCACACCCGCATCTGCGGCGCGCAGCACCAGATCGCGGGGATGTAGGGTGCCGTCGGAAGCGGTGGAATGGCTGTGCAGATCGTAGAGGGTCATAACGGGGCGAGATTGTACCCATTGTCCCAGCGAACTGACAGTAAAAACGCATCACACCCGAAT
>JARRNW010000333.1:0-4447 GCA_037384565.1 Candidatus Thiodiazotropha sp. | reverse complement strand
GCCAGCACCGGTACATCCCGCATGTGCATGATCTCCCGCGCCGACTCCACGACCTGAATCAGGTTCACGGAAGCCATGGCGGCATCCACCAGAATCAACTCGTAGCGCCAGCTGGCACCTAGATTAGCAGAGGATTTGAGCTTGCTGAGGGTGTCGTACTGATCGCTGGACTGCTCCACCAGCATCCCTTCCTGTTTGAGCAGTCGTACAATCTCCTGGTAACCCGGGGTCTGGGCATCTGCGAGAAACAGGGTTATGATATCCTGAAGATTACGCCGTCCGGAGGGCATCTCCGACAGGGATTTGCGCATGGGAATCAGAAACCAGAAATAGGAGCCCTGCCCCGGCTCGGAACTGACCCCAATCTTGCCCCCCATCAACTCGGTGAGCCGTTTGCAGATCACCAGCCCCAGACCGGTGCCTCCGTGCTTGCGAGTGGTCGATGCATCCGCCTGGGAAAAGGGTTCGAACCACCGTGCGACCTGTTCCCGGGTCATGCCGACACCGGTATCCCGAACCCCAAACAGCAGTTCCACCTCGGTACGGGTACTCTGGCGACGGGACAGCTCCACCATCACCTCGCCATGCTCGGTAAACTTGACCGCGTTGCTCACCAGGTTGGTGAGAATCTGACGCAGACGAATGGGATCGCCGCGTACCGTACCCGGCACGTTGCCGTCAATCCGGAAATTCAGTTTGAGATGCCGACGATCCGCGGCATTCTTCATCAATGAAGTCACCTGCTCGATGGTGTTCTTCAGATTGACGTCGATGAATTCCAGATCCAGTTTACCGGCCTCGATTTTAGAGAAATCGAGGATGTCATTGATGATACTGAGCAGTACCTGGGACGAGTTGAGCGCCGTAGTAACGAACTGTTTCTGCTCCTTATCGAGCCGGGTGTCCAGCAACATTTCGAGAATCGGCAGAATGCCGTTGAGCGGAGTCCGGATCTCGTGACTCATGGTGGCCAGGAACTCCGATTTCGCCAGATTAGCGCTCTCGGCCGCCTCTTTAGCAAGAAACAGCTGCTGCTCCACCGCTTGTCTCTGATCGTTTTCCTGTACCAGACGGCTGCGCAATTCGCTCAACTCCGTTTCAGACATGACCATGCGTTCATGCAGCAGCACCCGGTTTGCCGCGATCAACAGATAGCCCTGCTGATACACGGTCATCCATGCAGAGATAATAAGCAGCGCCAGAGCATAGGCGATCAATCCCACCAGGAATGCTTCGCTGACGCCCCCCTGGGTCCCCGACAGGGACAGTACCACCAACAACCCCGCTGCGAGCACGAACACAATACTGAAAAAGGTATCCACGGTCAGCAACAGGGCAGACAACAGGAAGACCGTACCGATCAGAACCAGATCGATTACCAGGGAGTCGGTCAGCATGGGATTTTTCAGCAGATGCACCAGTGCCAATGCCCAGAGTACCCCGAGCAACATGACCCCGGGCAGCATCGCATAGCGCCATATCTGCAGATGTTTCAGATCGCTCTGTTTCATGAACAGCGTGAGCAGAATCTGGCCAATCAGTCCCGCGGTGAAAAGACCACCCCAGACAAGACCCTGGGGATGTTCCCAGATCCGGTTCAGGTAGAAGAAAATCAGCCCGGTGATGAAATTAGCGATGATCAGAGTGGTGCCATTGGCATACAGCAGGCGAACCCGCTCTCTTCTGATTTTTACCGCTTCGTCGTTGGGATCTGGCATACCGAAATCGAACTGATCAGGAGGGACGACATTTGTTGTTGTACAGCCCGACGGTCGAACCGTCGCATCAATACTGATGTAAATTAGCACATTATTAACCCGGCACCTAAATATGCCCTGTTCAGGGCTACAAGCATGCCCTTGATCAAGGCGTGACTCGCGCCCCGCAGGAAGTGCCCTTGGGGTGAAGGCAATGGCCGCCCCCTTGTCAAGAGTCGCAACGCAGAGCAAGGGCTTGCTTACCATTACCCAGGCCCGGCGCGTCCGGACAGCGTGCCGTCCCACAAAACCCAGCTGATATTAAACGGAGCTAGTGTGGTGTAACGTATAAAGCGAACCGGTTCATTTTATTCGCTACACTACACTCGAACAGGAGCTGACTTGATTACCGATACTTCCGTAACTGAGTATGTCACCCAGCGTTTCGACTTCCTGCAACAAGCAGGCGACGGCTTCAAGAAACGTTTTTTTCAGTCAGCATCCCTCATCAACCTGCCCGCGGCCCAGCCGATTTGTCAGCAGGGCAGCCAATGCAGCCATCTGGCGTTGGTACTGACCGGTCATGCGCGGGTCTA
Organism: Candidatus Thiodiazotropha sp.; assembly: GCA_037384565.1. GTDB lineage: Bacteria > Pseudomonadota > Gammaproteobacteria > Chromatiales > Chromatiaceae > Thiodiazotropha. The sequence goes on along the minus strand of JARRNW010000333.1, from coordinate 2,154 downwards.
CAAGATAGGAGACAATGGCCGGGAAATTACCTTGTACCGTATCGGTCCTGGTGAGAGTTGTATCCTGACCGCTTCCTGCATCGTAAACGAGCGTCCTTTTCCCGCTTTTGCGGTAAGCGAAGAGCCCATTGAAGCCGTACTAATCAATCCTGCCGATGTCGTGCGCTGGTCGGATGAGTCACCAACCTGGCGCAACTATCTGTTCAGCCTGGTCAGTACCCGGCTCAGCGAGGTGATCGGGATCGTCGAGGAGATTGCTTTCCGGCGGGTCGACACCCGCCTGGCCGGCTACCTGATCCAGCATGCCGCACCGAACAATGAACGGATAGCACTGACCCATCAAGCCATCGCCTCTGATCTGGGAACCTCCCGGGAGGTTGTTAGCCGGATTCTCAAGGATCTCGAACATCGCCATTTGATCCTGACCCATCGTGGCGCCATTCAAATCCTCGACCGCCCGAAATTAACCGTCCTGTCAGCTCAGTGACCCACCTCCCTGCCCAACGGTTAGCAGCACGCCTGTGTAGCTTGTGTGACTTAGTCACAGACAGATGAGAAGCCTGAAATTAACCTATCCTACTAGTTCAGGACCGCACCTCGGAGATCGGTCCGTGTAAAACAGATTGTCCAATTCAATATAGACAGGAGCATACCCATGACTCAGAACGTAGGCGGTATCGAACGCATCATCCGTATCATTGCCGGTCTGGCCATCCTCGCCTGGGGTTTTCTGCTGAGCGACCCCATCAACTGGCTCGGAGCCATTGGCCTGGTGCCCTTACTCACCGGCCTGTTTTCCTTTTGCCCGCTGTGGACGATCTTCGGCATCAACACCAAGAAGTCCTGACCGGTCATATACTTTATATTCACTCGAGCCTATCCCGGGCTGAGGCAAACCAGTATAGGACACAGGTCAAGGAAGACCACCGTAAAAGCGCGCAAATTTAACGGGTTTACTGAATCCATTTGCGCAAATTTGCGGTTGTGTTCTCCCACTGCAGGGCCCCAGCCTGGGCACCGTATCGCCCCCGTAGCCTCAGTTTTCCGCTCCCGGGGCAGGACCCACCCCATCACGCTGTGGCCAGGCGGCCAAAACAGCCTGAACCAGGGTCGCCAGTGGGATTGCAAAGAACACCCCCCAAAACCCCCAGAAACCGCCGAACACCAGGATCGCCACAATGATCGCCACCGGGTGCAGATTGACCACCTCGGAGAACAGCAAAGGGACCAATACATTACCGTCCAGGGCCTGGATGATGAAATAGGTTGTGGCCAACCAGGCGAAATCGGATGACCAGCCCCATTGAAACCAGGCAATAAACAGAACCGGAATGGTCACCACTGCCGCTCCAATGTAGGGAATGATGACCGAAAGACCCACCATCACAGCCAGCAGCAGGGCATAGTTCAGACCCAGCAGTGTGAAGGTCACCAGGCTCGCCGACCAGACAATGATGATCTCCCAGAACTTACCCCTCACATAATTGGCGATCTGCTTGTCCACATCTTTCCAGACATTGACCGAAAAGCGACGGTGTTTGGGGAGATATGAGACGAACCAGCCGATGATCAGGTTCTTGTCCTTTAGAAAAAAGAACACCAGCAGGGGCATCAGAACCAGGTAGACCACCAGGGTGATCACCCCCACCACCGAGGCCAACGACCAGGATACCGCCCGTTGGGCGAAGGAACCGATCTCAATCCGCAGCTGCTGAGTCAGCTGATCCACTTGACCCTGGGGAATCAGGTCCGGGTAGCGTTCCGGCAATTGCTGCAGAACCTTCTGCCCCATGGCGATCATATTGGGCAACTGTTGCAGGAAATCGGTGATCTGGCGTGACAGCAGAGGCAGCAGACCCAATAGTACCAGGGCCACGAACAGCAGGAACAGAATAAAAACGATAATCACCGAAAGCAGCCGGGGCCAGGAACGGCGTTCCAGTTGCGTCACCACACCCTCGAGCAGATAGGCCACGACAATGCTGGCCAACACCGGCGCCAGCATATCCCCCATGGTGATCACGATACCGAAAAAAAGTACCAGGAACAGTGTCAGGAAGACGATCTGGGGATCCGAAAAATACCGTTTGAACCAGTTGGCGATGACCTGCATACAATGACCTATTGGAACACAACGCGACTCACGACTGATTG
>JARRNW010000332.1:0-4483 GCA_037384565.1 Candidatus Thiodiazotropha sp. | reverse complement strand
GGTGGCGGATATCATTCGTCAACAACTGTCCTAAAGTAAGACAGGGCATCAAAACAGTTTGTGATCGTCCCGCCGCTTTTTCGCTACTTTGGGGTCGTCGCAGTTCGCGGATTGGCTCGATGTGCCGGCCAGAAAAAGTGCCGCCACTGCGACAATAATCATCAGGACAAGGGAAAAGGCTATAAAAGGTGCTGCTTCCATCGCGGGCCTCTCTCAACGATTTACTTCGGGTGAATTTATGACCGGGTAATATTATTGCCTGGATAGCGGTCTATAAATACCGGATTTTTTCAATTGTTGATTCCATTTTTCCTCTTCAGTCAAGGGGCTATGCTCACTGCGAGGCTATCCCCCACCTCGGATTTTAAAAGCAGGGGGGTTCTTTGGAGGATTGAAGCTGTGAAAATTTATATAAATCGGTATCTTGCCATGCTGCTTCTGGGCATGGTGCTGATGATACCCATTGCCTCGTTTGCCGATGGTTCTGGCAAGATGAAAGTGGTTTACCACATCAATTATGATGATCCTTGGTTGCAGAAAGCGGCCTTGGTCTATGTCCAGAATCACATCAACGCGGTTGGCGCCGAGAATCTGGATCTCAAAGTGGTGTTGCATGGTAATGGACTGTCCCTGTTGATCTACCCGGATTCCCTGGACAAGTTACCCAAGTTCGCTCATGCCAATGCCACGGACGTCATGACAGCCCGTATCGACGGCCTGAAAAGTCAGGGTGTTGTCTTTGAGGTCTGTAACAATACGGTAAAGGGCCGCAATGTGGACGTGGCTGCCGACCTGTACGATGTCGATGATATAGACATCGTGTCGAGTGGTGTCGCGGAACTGGCCAAACTACAGTACCAGGGATACGCCTATATAAAACCCTAGTATGTAAAAAGGTTGATTCGCTAGGAGTGGGTCAACCTTTTCAGAGTGATAAGGGGGCGAGCCCAGTCCATCTGATCGCGTGATCAAATAGATCGTTGTGAATCTATTTTCCGTTCGTCAGGGCATAACGGATGGCTTCAAGTATCACAAAGGCGGGCGTCCCGTGTGGGAAGGTGAAGCGCAGATCTCCTTCCGGTGTGATCAGATAGATCACCGCGGAGTGGTCGACCGCATAGCCCAGTCCCGATCCTTCCAGGGGTACGGCCTTGTACTGAGCCCCATATTGCCTCGCAACCTGAGCGACTTCCTCTTCACTGCCGGTCACAGCCATGAGATTGGGGTGAAAGTAGCGGACATATTCATCCAGAGCCTGGTAACTGTCTCGCTTGGGGTCGACACTGACGAATACGCCCTGCACGGATTTTAACTCTTCCTGACTCAGTTCATTCAGCGCTTGGGCGATGATCGAAAGTGAGGTGGGGCAGATATCCGGGCAGCGGGTATAACCGAAATAGAGCAATACCACCTGGCCCTTCAACTGATCCAGAAAAAAGTCACCCTGACTCGAGTGCAGGTGGAAGTTCCCGCCCGTGAGAGACTGATCGATGTCGGGTGTCGGGATCTGATCCGAAATCCCTATCGGTGAAAAGATGTAAAGCACAAGAATTAACAGGAATTTCATAAACATATAATATTATGATTTGCTGAAAGCAAGTGTGCCCGTGGGCCGATTCATAGATTACCTGTATCGGATATAGCACAGTATTGAGTGACGGGTCATGCTTTGAGATTAATTCCTAACCGGGTAGGAATCTGATTCATCCGTTTCGTGACGTCAGGGATGTATTAGCTATAGTAATGAGCAATATTATCCGACTGTTAAGGGTGGTTGTTTTGCGATTTAAGTTCCTGTTCGTGTTTCTGCTTCTAATGCTGTTACCCCTTGCTGCCCAATCCAAGGAGTTGTCATGGGTAGGTTGTGGGATTACCCGTAACGCCTTCATGGCGGATCTGGCCGCCGCGTACAAAGAAAAAACCGGAGTCGATATCACGATTTCAGGTGGTGGTGCAACCAAAGGTATTCGTGAAATTACCAGCAAACGGGCAGATATCGGCGGAGCCTGTCGCTACCGACTTGATGGAAGCCGCGAAGAAGCAGGAGCCAATATGATTCCCGTGGCCTGGGATGCCTTGGTAGTGGTGGTGCATAAATCGAATCCGGTTGATTCGATCAGCCTCAAAAAGCTCCGCGATCTCTACCTGGGGAAAATCAAAAACTGGAAGCAGCTGGGTGGCAACAATCAACCCGTGGAGTTGCTGATACGAAAGGGCAAGATCTCAGGTGTCGGTTATACATTACGCCAGCACCTGTTCGATAATCCCGATATCGAATTCAAAAGCAAACATGTGTTTCCCTCCTCCGGGCCCCTGGAAAAAGACGTGGAGAAGAATACCAATGCAATCGCGGTAACCGGAGTTGCCAGTGCCCACAAACGGGATTTCAAGATTCTCAAACTGGAAGGCTTGGAGCCCAGCTTTGAGAATATCCGTACCGGAAACTACATCCTCTATCGTCCTCTCTATCTGGTCCAAAACAAGAAATCTGAGAACAGTGCGGAAACCAGCCGTTTTATTCAGTTTGCTCTGGGACCGGAGGGCAGGGATGTCATTCGAAATAACAAAGTGGTTCCCTATTTTGACGGAATGCTGCTGATTCAGAAACGAATCGACCGATGGAAGCAGTTCATTAAGAAATCACTGGCATCAAACACGTAAACAGCAATTCCACGTTTATCCGTGATTGCTTTGTTCGTGCTTCGTCAGCATTTTTTTCTGAGTTTTGAATGTTCAAAATGACCGGAACGGCATTGTGGATTTCAGTATTGGATTCTAAATGATGTCTCAGGCCGATACAGTCCGACTGGCGGCCCAGGCGCGCAGATAGGCGATCTTCTCCGCCATCAGCACGGAAAGTGGTTTGGTGCGTGCCACCTCAGCCTTGATATGGTCCGTGGTAAGACTCTCCTGAGCTGCGTGCGATGCGTAAAGCGCGGAGACTACGGCTTGCTCGATTTCGGCGCCGGCAAAACCTTCACTGGCAACCTGGAGCTTATCCAGGTCAAATTGTTCGGTTTCGTAACCACGTTTAGTAAGATGGATGCGAAATATTTCTCTCCTGACCTCCGCATCCGGCAGGTCAACGAAAAAGATTTCGTCGAAGCGGCCTTTACGCAGGAGTTCCGGCGGCAGCATTTCGATATCATTGGCGGTGGCCACGAGGAACACCCGGGAGGTTCGTTCCGCCATCCAGGTCAGCAGGGTGCCGAGGATGCGTTTGGATGGGCCGCCCTCGTCGTCTCCGGACAACCCCTTCTCGATCTCGTCGATCCAGAGTACACAGGGCGACATGGTTTCCGCGGTATCCAGCGAATCCCGCAGATTGCGCTCGGTTTCGCCATAGTATTTGTTATACAGCGCGCCGAAATCCAGGCGTAACAAAGGGATGCCCCAGCTGCCGGCGACCGATTTTGCCGCTAAGCTCTTGCCGCCGCCCTGAACACCGAGCAGTAGAATACCCTTGGGCGGGTCGAGACCGGCGGGAGCCTGGGCAGAGAGGAAGATGTCCCGACGTTGTTCGAGCCACAGCTTCATGTGCGTCAACCCGGCTACCTGTCCGAATTTCGCCGTATCGAGCTCGAGAGAGAGAACCCCCTGAGGGTCTAGCAGCTGGTACTTGGTTTTCGCCAGTTCGCTAAGGTCCTCTTCGGTCAACATGCCGTCATCGTAGATGGCGGTGCGGATCAATTGCCGGGCATCGCTCAGGGTTAGACCGGAGAGGTTGGTGATCAGCGCATCGATGATCTCCTGCCGGGCTTTGACCCGTTGTTGATGTTGGCGGCCCCAGGCCTGACTCTCGTCCTGCAACAGCTGTTCGAGTTCAGCCCGGTCCGGCAAGGAGAGTGCGAATTGAGCGGATACAGCCCTCAGCTCGTCGGGGATTTCGGCGGCGTGGCTGACCAATACCAGGGTTTGCCCAGGTTTATCCAGGGCGATCTCCTTGAGCTGGCGCAGGATTAGCGGGTCGTCGAGCCAGTGGTGGATATCCATCATCAGGTAGATCGACGGCGGGGTACGGGTGGTGATCTCCGCCAGGACTTTGCCGGGTTCCATCGCTGAGCGATGGTACAGGGGCTCCTGTGATAGGCTTTTGAGACCGCTGGCGACCGACCAGCGCAGTAATTGCCTGCCCAGTCGAGTGGCGAGTCGCTGGAACAGGGCTTCCACGCGCCGTTCGTCCCTGCTTTCAACGAAGAGTAGGTTTTTACCGGCGCTGATTAGCAATTCCAGATCTGTTATATCGCTCATTCCGTTGGGTGTTTGTTTGTGTTGTCGGGTGCAATTACAATAGCACTTCAATCTAACTTGTACCCTGTGTCGGTTCAACCTGAATCAGTTTGAGCGGTATCGGGGAGGCGTCGGACGCCATATCAGGGAAAGTGAAATGAAAAAACTGCTGTTGTTTCTGATTTTCTCCATGCTTTCGGGCCAAGAGTTGATGGCGGCCCCGTCGGCAGTGCGTTTCGAGGCGATGAAAACC
>JARRNW010000331.1:0-4525 GCA_037384565.1 Candidatus Thiodiazotropha sp. | reverse complement strand
GTTGTTTCCAAAGCAGGTCAACCGCGGTTTTGCCGATCAGGTGTGGATATATGTACCCGGTCTTACAACTGAACGAATCGTTTGCGAGAAGGATGCGAAAGTTTTCATCCAGTATGAGGAGTCCTTCCGCCAAAGCATTGAAAGCAGATCGTACCCGGTCAGGGATGATGGACTTGAAAGCACTCTCGTCAGGGGAGTCGCCTCGCCGCAGCAGGGGGACGATGAGTCCGGTCAGTAGCAGCAACAGTGCCAGTTGCACATAGACGAGGGTGTTGTGCTGGTTAGGAAAGAGAGGTGTCAACAGCCCACTGGAAATCGCCAACAGCGCGATCAGGGTCAGTGCGATGATGGTTTTCACGAGTTTGTTGGGCGATACCATTGATCACTCTCTGTCATGTCCTGCTCTGCAGAGAGCTTGAATCCCTGACTATCTATGACTAAAAAAGCAGCAAAGGAGACTGCTTCTCCGATGCTGGCTTGGTTTGACCGGTTTCTGTGTTCAGATACGAGAAATGACAGTGGGTCGTGTCTCTGGATAACCATTTCGACCGCCGGTAGACAAGCTTTAACTCGAATGGTTAATCTGGGAATGTGGTGATTATGCCGGTCCGCTGTTCCTTTCGGCCTGCCCTTAGAATGATATTGATAGGGGCTACAAGCAAGCCCTTGCTCTGCGTTGCGACTCTTGACAGGGGGGGCGGTCATTGCCTGCGCCCCAAGGGCGCTTCCTGCGGGGCGCGAGTCACGCCTTGATCAAGGGCATGCTTGTAGCCCTGATCATGGCATATTTAGGTGTCGGTTTAATCGTAGCCTGGATGAAGCGAAGCTGAGCCCGGGGAGTGGTCTGCGTCATCCCGGATTCCGCTTCATCCAAGCCACTGGTGTGTAGCACCAGGGTCAGGGATTCAGGCCGCAAGCTGACCTTTCAGTTTGTTCAGTGCGTTCTTTTCGATTTGGCGAATGCGCTCGGCGGAAACCTGAAAACGCTCTGCCAGTTCGTGGAGGGTGGCCTTGTTGTCGCTCAACCAGCGGGCCTCGAGTACTTCGCGACTGCGTGCATCAAGATCCTGGATAGCATCGAGCAGTTGCTGCTTCATCTGCGTTTCGCTGTCCACATGCTCGAGCAGGGTCGCGGGCTCCATGCGCATGTCGCTCAGATAGCCTGCCGGGGCGGCGGTCACCGATTCCTCGTCATCCTGCTGAGGGCCGTCGAAGGCGATATCCTGTCCGGAGAGTCGGGATTCCATTTCGAGCACGGTTTCGGGTTTGACTCCCAGGTCCTGGGCCACGCTGTTAATCTCCTCTTGGGAGAACCATCCCAGGCGTTTTTTGGCGCTACGCAGATTAAAGAAGAGTTTTCGTTGCGCCTTGGTGGTGGCGACCTTGACGATACGCCAGTTTTTGAGAATGTACTCGTGAATCTCGGCCTTGATCCAGTGAACCGCGAAAGACACCAGGCGCACCCCCATGTCTGGGTCAAAACGCTTTACCGCCTTCATCAGGCCGATCGTGCCTTCCTGAACCAGATCGGGCAGGGCCAGGCCGTAACCGCTGTAATTTCGAGCGATACGCACGACGAAGCGAATGTGTGAGGTAACCAGGGTCTGGGCGGCCTGCAAGTCCTTGTGGTCGCGCAGCCGCACGGCCAGGTCGTGTTCCTCTTCCGCGCTCAGCACGGGCAGCTGGAAGGCTGCGCTGATATAGGCGTCCATGTTGCCCGTCGGCATGATGCTTAATGCAATCTCTTTGCTCATTCCAAATTACCCCATTCATGTTTCTGTAAAGATATTAGCACTCTCGTGAGATGAGTGCCAATCTACTCATGAGACTTTGCATGGGAGCTAAAGTTCCACTCGGAAAATCAGGGTATTTATACTGTTAAAACAATATGATGCGCATAGGGTGCCGGTCCATGTAAAGGGTTCCGGGGAGATGTCTCAAGAGGGTTGAATGGCGCTGAGGTGGCGGCCGACGGCGAGCCAGGATCCCAGTAGTCCCAGCAGGGAGCTGCCACCCAACAGGGTCAGGGCGGTCTCGGCATCCAGGTTGCTCAGGTCGAAGCCGCTTTGGTAGAGCTGGGCCAGGGTGGCGACCGGCCCGCTCAGCAGGCTGATCGAAACGGCGACCAGACTCCATGCGATCAGACCGCCGAACAGCCCGTACCAGAATCCAGTATAGAGAAACGGCCGGCGGATAAAGGCATTGGTGGCGCCGATGAGTTTGGTGATTTCGATCTCGGTCCTGCGATTCTGGATCTCCAGTCGAATGGTATTTCCCACGATGAGCAGTACCGCCATGCTGAGCAGGGCGGTTAACACCACCACGCCACGCTGGGCAATGATCGTGATGGCCTGAAGCCGGCGCACCCACTGCAGGTCAAGCTGCACGATCTCCGCTTCTGGCAGAAGGCGCAGTTCCCGTACCAGCTGCTGGGCCTTCTCCGGGGTGGTGAAGTCGGTCTTTGGCTGGATGAACAACAGGTTCGGCAAGGGGTTGTAATCCAGGGCCTGCAAGGCGTCCGCGAATCCGCTCTGACGCTGGAATTCCTTGAGGGCATCATGGCGTGTGATCAACTGTACCTCCTGGATACGTTGATGACGGCGCAGTTTTTCCGCCAATGCCGAGGCCTCTTCATCACTCACCCGTTGTTTCAGAAATACCGAGATACTTGCGCCGCTCTCCCAGCTTCCGCTGATCTGCTGAAGGTTGTGCAGCATCACATGCAACCCCACAGGCAATGCGAGGGCGATACCGATCACGGCGCAGGTCATCAATGAGGAGAGGGGGTTCCTGGACAGGCGTCCGAGGCTGGAGAGGGCGACCTGGGCGTGACGTTGCAGCCAGATGTGAGCCGGGAACGCCTTGCGTAGCTTACGTGACATCCCGACCTTCCGTTTTGCTGTCCGCCACCAGAGCGCCATTGCTGAGGGTCAGGATACGTTTGTTCATGCCACGGATCAGGGCAATGTCATGGGATGCGATGAGCAGGGTAACACCCACCTGATTGAAATCGCTGAACAGGTCCATGATCTCCTGGGAGAGCTCCGGGTCGAGGTTGCCGGTGGGTTCATCCGCGAGTACCAGGGGGGGTTTGCTCACCACGGCACGGGCGATGCCCACCCGCTGCTGTTCGCCCCCGGAAAGGGTGACCGGTTCGGCGCGCTCCTTATACAGGAGTCCGACCTTGTCGAGAGCGGCGCGAACCCGGCGCCCGATCTCCTTGTGACCCAGCCCGGAAACCACCAGGGGCAGGGCAACATTATCGAAAACCGTACGATCGAACAGCAGACGGTGATCCTGGAAGATCATCCCGACCTCGCGGCGGTGATAGGGGATCTGACGGTTTTTTAACCGGGTCAGGTTACGTCCGTTGACATGCACCTGACCGCCACTGGAACGTTCCAGTAGTCCAATCAGTTTCAACAGGGTGCTCTTGCCGGCGCCCGAGTGCCCGGTGAGAAATACCATCTCTTCCGGAGCGATGCGCAGATTCACTTGACTCAGACCGGTGTGACCACCTGGATAGCGTTTGCTGACGTTGTCAAAGTGGATCAAGGGACTAGTACTCTGCTGAGAAATGCCAGGGGAATGCTGAATACGGCCATATCATATTGAAAGAGTACTAAGCTGAGGTCTCGTGGGTGAACAGGGCATCGACGAACTCTTTGGGATCGAATTCACGCAGGTCCTCAATCGCCTCACCCACGCCGATGAAACGGATCGGCACCTTGACCTTGTCCGCAATGGCGAATACCACGCCTCCCTTGGCGGTGCCGTCCAGCTTGGTGATCACCAGTCCGCTCAGCCCCACTGCCTGGTGGAACTGCTCGGCCTGATTGACCGCATTCTGGCCGGTACCCGCATCGACGACCAAGAGCACCTCATGGGGGGCTTCGGGGTCGATCTTTTTCATCACCCGGGTGATTTTCGCCAGTTCATCCATCAAATTGGTCTTGGTGTGCAAACGCCCCGCAGTGTCGGCGATGAGTACGTCCACCTGGCGTGAGGTGGCGGCCTGCAGGGCATCGAACACCACCGAGGCGGCATCGGCGCCGGTATGCTGGGCAATGACCGGGATGTCATTGCGTTGACCCCAGGTCTGTAGCTGTTCCACCGCGGCGGCACGGAAGGTGTCGCCCGCCGCGAGCATGACCGTTTCACCGTCCAATTGGAATTTTCGCGCCAGTTTGCCGATCGTGGTGGTCTTGCCGGCGCCGTTGATCCCCACCATGACGATCACCAGGGGTTTGTCGGCGCCCCGTGGCTTCAGGGGTGTGTTGCAGGTCTCGAGGATCTCCAGGAGATGCTGCTTGAGTATCCGTGTCAGGACATCCGGATCGTCCAGTTCCTTACGTTTGACCCGGTTGGTGAGATCCTGAATGATGCGATTCGTGGCCTCGACGCCCACATCCGCGGTCAGTAACAGGGTTTCGAGCTCTTCCAGCAGATCTTCGTCGATGGTTTTGCGGCCCATCACCAGATTGGCCAGACCATCGCTCAGATTGTGACGGGTGCGTGACAGCCG
>JARRNW010000330.1:0-7506 GCA_037384565.1 Candidatus Thiodiazotropha sp. | reverse complement strand
GATGTGTTTCCCTACCCCGAGAGACTGCGTTTCTCCCATCAGCAGGAGCCCTCTATTGCAGAATACCCCCACACAGAAAACCCACCACGCTTCGCACATCAATCCTCACAATGAGCAAGCCTGGACGAAACGCAGCGCAACCCAGGTTACCGATGTAGTAGATCAAAATTGGTAAAATCGGCGAACCTTCTTTAGGAATGACGGCTTTACTGCGCGCCTTTGCCCAACAACACCACTTCTATGGTTTGCAGAAGTATCACGAAATCCAGCATGGTGCTGGCGTTTTTAACATAGTAGAGGTCGTACTCAAGCTTACGCTTGGCATCCTCTTCCGAGGCCCCGTAGGGATAGAGCATTTGCGCCCAACCGGTCAATCCGGGCTTGACCCAGTGACGCTGGGGGTAGTAAGGGATGTCGTTAGACAGCTGCATGACAAATTCCGGACGTTCCGGCCGCGGCCCCACCAAGCTCATGTCTCCGTTGAGGATATTGTAGATCTGGGGCAGCTCATCCAGACGGGTCTTCCTCAGAAATCCCCCTAGTTTGGTGATACGGGAGTCATTTTTCGAGGCCCACCGGGCAACCCCGTCCGCCTCGGCATCGGTGCGCATGCTGCGGAACTTGTAGACCTTAAACAGCTTGCCGTTCTTACCCACCCGCACCTGACTGTAGAGAATCGGATCCCGCCCCCCGGATTCGATGAGGCTGGCTAGGGTCACCAGTACCATCAAGGGAGCGGCAAAGAGGAAGATGATGATGCCGACCGTCATGTCGAATAACTTCTTGATGGTCCGGTTGAGCGCTCGCTGGTTGTACCCGTCGGCGTAGAGCATCCAACTCGGATAGAGCAGATCGATGTTGATGATCGAGAGCTCCTTTTCGAAGAAGGTCAACAGATCCAGGATCTTGATCCCCTTGATCTTGCATTCCAGCAGTTCATGGTTGGGCAGCTTCTTTCTGCGGTCATCCACAGCGACCACGATCTCGTCCACGGCCAGACGGTTGGCGATTTCGAGCAGGGTCTGATCCTTGAGGACCTGGCGGTCAGCATCCACCAGTTCGATCCGGTCTCCCAGATTGACGTATCCAACCACTACGATACCGATGGTATCCTTGCCTTTGGTGGACTCCTCGATGCGATCCGCATTGATCCCGACACCCAGTACCAGCACCCGGCGTTTCAGGGTCTTGTCGGAAGTAACCCGAACAAACACGGTCCGAGCGACGAGTACGCCGAGCAGGGAAACAATCAGACTGAGAGTGAGAATCGAATTACCATCCGGAGTCAGATCCGGTAGCAGGAGATTGATCAACACCATGACCACGCCGCCAACCACGAAGGCCAGTATGATGCGCAGCAGAAATCCGGACGAGGTCGCCATCGAGCCCTTCTGATAGAGCCCGAGTGCGGTCATTGCGGAAAACATCAGGATGGAATAGAGAACCGGAAAATTACCCCCCAGAAGATCCGTTGCCATGGGGGCGGATGCGTCGATGTGCCCGGCTATCAGAATGGCGCCATGCATGGCGGTGAAGAAAATCAGTATTTCGATCACCCCCAAGAGCACGACCGCTTTAGAAATATAGATACCAAAGAGCTTGATCATAACTGCACTAATGCAATCCCACGGCGAAGCTGAAACACTACCGGCGTCCTGGCCATCCAACTTGGTTTAAAATCACCTCGTCGGGTTATGTTACAGCCTCCGAGCCGGTGAATCGACAAGAATCGGGATTCAATGAGCAATAGTACCCCTTGCTCCCCCTTGTCAGAGTCGATGAACAAGGGGATACGGGGCTGGGTTGCCCCCTTCCACCTGCAGAGCCGAAAGTGCGGCCAGCATCGATCATCTTATCGTCACCAATCCGTCATTTAGCAGGATATGCGTAGTAGTCTTCCTTGGTAGCCAGAACAAACTCGACACAGGCGTTTCCATCAATTTCGGGTATGGATTGAAAGGTAATGGGGGCCTCGAGTTCACTGTCCTCCACTTCGATGGTGAAATCCCCATCCCAGATCAGGATGGAATAGACAGAATGATCCTCGACATTATAGCTCGCTTCGGCATACACATCCGAGCCCTTGACGGTCAGGAGTATCTTGGCGTGGTTGTAGTCCGGAGTCAGATTACGACTGTTGAGTATGGGGGTCAGGTATTGCTTGTCCGGATCGATTTGGCGGTGGACAGCCCATACAAGGATCGGATACTGCTTGAGATCCTCAAGGGTGTACTCTTCCAAAACGTATGGATCTCCGAGTTCGGGTTTCATATCCATTCTCTCCGCTCAACATGAATAGGGTGATTACACAAGGAATTCTATCTCAAAAAACGAGGCCTGCCTCTTAGCCGGGTAAGAAAACTCTAATTGCGTACTGTTCAAATCGCACGACTACGAACGATCCCGTATAACTCCCTGACGGACTCTGGTTTCTGCCCTGTTTGTATACACAATTTTCTATCGGCTTGAACATACCTCCCGGTTTAGCCACGGCTGTTTTCTGGCCTGCTTACACCAGATCAACGCTCCCCGGATAAAAAAGAACCCACTCGAAGACCGAGTGGGTTTGTTTGATCAGGCGGGCAAAGGCCTGTTCAGAGTCAGCCGTTGAGGCGCTCCTGTATGGCGTCAACCACGGCTTCACTGGAGGTTGCGCTCACAGTCAGCAGCATCGCCTTGTTTTTGTAGAAATCCACCAGCGGTGCGGTCTTTTCCTGGTAGACATCCAGACGATTGGAGATCGCCTCTTCGGTTTCATCGTCACGCTGAACGACCTTACCGCCGCATTTGTCGCACACACCCTCGACCTTGGTAGGCATGCTCTTGACGTTGTAGATGGCGCCACAGTCGACACAGGTACGACGGGTGGTCAGGCGATCCAGGATGACGTCCCTGGGCACATCGATCTCAACGGCGAAATCAAACTTCACACCAATCTTCTCCAGCAGTACATCCAGGGCTTCAGCCTGGGGGATGGTGAGCAGAAAGCCACTGGCGCAATCGGGTTCTTGCAGACGCTGCTCCATGATGCCCATGATCAGTTCGTCGGGCACCAGATCACCGGCCTTCATGAAGGCCTCGGCCTGTTTACCCAGTTCGGTACCAGCCTGTACCGCGCCGCGCAGAATATCACCCGTGGAGATCTGTACCGATCCGTCCAGTTTGGTCAGTTGCTTAGCTACAGTACCCTTGCCCGCACCGGGGGCACCCAACAAAATCAGCTTCATTGATCGCTCCTAATAATCTAGAGAGTTGTTATTTATTAACCCACTTGGTTGCCGGGTTAATATCATTGTGTTGTTCAGTGTTTCGAGTACCGTTATCTGACGACCCGGAACTCGCTCAAAACCGGCGCTATTATACTGAAACCCGGTCAGAAGTCGTCCCTGATCTCCCCTCAATGGGATGACTCAGGCTCCTGAAATTATGCTTGATGCCGGAAAAGCTGCGGATTGTGCTTTGAAAGGATTGTACCTGCGTCAGCCTCATGTAAACTCTAATTATGACAAAATCAATGGAAAAATGGCGAGTTAGGGTACTCTTTTCATGTACTTTATTGGCCCTGACGGCCTGCAGTAGTACACCCCCCAAGAATACTGGAGACGCTTGCGCAATCTTTGAAGAAAAGGATGACTGGTACGAGGCCGCTCAGGAGAGCTTCGAAAAATGGGGTGTCCCGATTCACGTACAGTTGGCGATCATCCACCAGGAGTCCCGTTTTAAGCGCGATGCCAAACCACCGCGGGAGAAACTGTTCTGGTTCATTCCCTGGTTTCGTAAATCCTCCGCCTACGGCTATGCGCAGGTGCAGGACTCAACCTGGGACTGGTATCGTCGAGATACCGGTAACCGCTGGGCCGACCGGGATGACTTTGACGATGCGGTGGATTTCGTCGGCTGGTATGTGTTTCAGTCCCATCGCAAACTGGGCATCTCCAAATGGGACGCCTACAACCAGTATCTGGCCTACCACGAGGGACAGGGAGGCTTTAAGCGGGGCAGTTACAAGAAGAAGGCCTGGTTGATGAGAGTGGCGCGCAAGGTGGAGCAGAATGCCAAACGCTATCGGGCCCAGATTGCCAAGTGCCGGGACGAACTTGAGCGGGGATGGAGTCTCTGGCCCTTTTGAGGAAACGGGTCCTCCCGGACCCGTTTCGCGGATATCAGCGCTGAACTATCTCATAGTAGGTCGCTGAATCCAGCAGTTGGGGCACATAGGCGCCTTCACCGATGATCGCCTCAATGGCCGTCACATAGCCTCGCAGATGATTCGCGGATGCCCTGAGCAGGGATTCGTAGAGCCTCTGAACATCCCGCTTGTCGGTGTAGACCAGGCCGCACTGCTCCTCGTTGTCGATACCGTTATCCTGGGACAGGATTACGGACGGACAGTGGCGGATATCCAACATATCCAGTTCTTCGATAAGCGCGCCCACGTACAGCGCGCTGAGTTCCCCTGAGGCACCCTGTGCGATGAGTGCGTCATACTTCTCCTGAAAGTATGCGCCATAGGCTTCTCCGGTGAAAATCCCGGTGTTGTCATTGGTGCTGGGATCCGTCACGGCATAGTTCGCCAGCATGTCCCGTACCATCTCGGTGTGGCGCTGTTCAGAATCATCGATACGTCCAAATGTCACGGAATTGGGATACATCATACCTAGCGTGGTGTAGACGTCCCGGGCCAGTTTCTCCTCTTCCCGCAAGAAAACCAGATGGGTTTCTTCGTTGAAATCGAGGCCGCCACTGGTTTGCACGGGATTGTTGAAATTGAGGCCGCCACCGGTTTGCACGCGATTATTGGTTTCGTGACCTCGCCTTTGGGGGGATCCCTGGCCAGCGGCGGCCTCCTGGGCTAAAAATGTGAATCCAATACAGATTATTGCCAGGGTGGTTGTGAAGCGCCAATTCATGATGATAACTCCAGTCATTTCAAGGGATGACACCGTCCGGATCGACCGACGGATCATCGGTATTTGCGGGCCGAATTACCCGATGACTGAAATGATACTCATCCCCTGACGGCATGCTGTTTCAAGGGGTTTCCCATTCGCCTTGAGCTGAAACAATTGAAACAAATCAACTGGAATCCATTCACGCATAACCCAAAAATAATCTATGACTTATTGATTTTTATTGACTTTTTAATCCGTCCTGCAAAGTGATATCAGCATCACACTTTTCGAATGGGTTAGCTATCCGACTCATTTCGGAGTTCAAATCGCGATCCAGACTCCGCCGTTTGGGTGGGACTCGACGGTCTGGGAAAGCGTCGGCCGCAGGGATTCCGCGATCAAGGCAGCATCAAACGGACCCGGGTACCACCGCCTTCAGCGTCCTCGAAACCTAATCTCCAATTGTTCATACGGCAGAGTTGATCGACGATAGCCAGCCCCAGACCACTCCCCCCCGAGGCCTTGTTACGCGACTCTTCAAGCCGTTTGAACGGTTGCAGGATGATCTCCCGTTGCGACTCGGGGATACCTGACCCCTTGTCGATGACGCACAGGCTGACCCCGTCCGGCTCGGTATTACAGAGCACTCGAACCGGTTGCCCATCACTGTACCGAATCCCATTCTCGAGCAGATTGCGCAGTACCCGGCGAAAAGCCACCACGGGCAACACTCGATACACCGGCTGGCATGATTCCAATATCACCGTCTCGCCCTGACGCTGGAATTCCGCCTGGACCGACTTGAGCAGCTCGCAGAGTTCAACCTTTTCGTACGCTTCGTTTGAGACCCCATGGGAGAGCTCCAGTGTAGTGGCGATGATTTCGTTCATCTCTGCCAGATCCTCCAGCATTCCACCCCGCAGGTCTTCATCCACGGTATCGGAAAGCAGTTCCAGTTCCAGTTGCATCCGAGCAATCGGGGTACGCAGATCGTGTGAGATCCCGGCTAACAGCACGGTTCGATTGTCCATTAACACGTGTAACCGCTGCTCCATCTGATTGAAGGCCCGGGTCAGGTCCTGCAACTCTCTGGCACCCTGCTCTTCCAGCGGCGGTCCCCGCCGGCCCTCACCTATCCGGGTGGATGCCTGAGCCAACGCAGCGATAGGTTGGGTAACGCGTTTCACGATCAGTAGAGAGGTCGATACCGCAATCAGTGTTCCCCCGATTACCATCAGGATCAATGTCAGCGGAATACGCATACGGAACCGCTGCCGGTCGAAACCAACCCGCAAGGTGCGCCCTCCCATTTCGATATCCACCCAGCGCCATTGGGGCATTGCGGGATCGATATACAGGCGGTGCCACTTCCCGGTACGGGTTTTCAGAGCCTGGAGAAAGTCGACGAGGTAGAACGCCGGCTCTGTCTCTTCACGCAGCGTCCCTTGGGACAATCCGATGATGATGTCGTGATGGGTACGCATCTCATGTTCGAAATCGTGCCGGGTACCGGGAGGTAATTCCACCCAGATCTGAGCGGTCAGGACAATCAAAGAGGAGAGATCCCGGCCCCCTCTTTGGGTTGAAGGCAGGGTGACGAAGGCCACCACCAATCCCAGGGAAAACACGGAAAACAGCAGAAACGCCAGGGTGAACGCCTTGGCGGTACGGCCGAAAAGAGTGGCGTCAGACGACCGTTCGGTCACCCCTGACTGCCCTCGGGGGTAAAGATGTAACCACGCCCCCAGACGGTGCGGATGAACTGGGGTTGATCCGGGTTGCCTTCGAGTTTTTTGCGCAGCCGGGTGACCCGGACATCGATGCTGCGATCGAAGGGCGAACGTTCGTACCCCTTGATCAGTTCAATCAGATGATCCCGGCTCAACACCCGGTTGGGATGCTGGACAAAGACCTCCAACAAAGAAAATTCTCCCGCAGTGAGGCTCACCGGATCACCATCCCGGGACAGAGATTGCGTGGTCAGATTGACCCGGTAGTCACCAAACTGATACTGGCCGGTCGTCGAACTCGTGTACCCCGCCCCCGGATTCAACTCCTGGGTTCGGCGCAGGATCGCCTTGACCCGTGCGGCGAGTTCCCGGGGATTGAAGGGTTTTGCAAGATAGTCATCCGCACCGACCTCAAGACCGATAATCCGGTCGATGTCTTCGCCCCGGGCCGACAGCATGAGGATCGGAATGCTGGCATTGGCCCGCAAGCGACGTGCGATGGACAGACCGTCCTCCCCAGGCAACATCAGATCCAATACGATGAGGTGAACCGGATGCTGGACCAGATAGTGGTCCATCGCCTGGCCGCTACCGACACCGGCCACCTGGAACCCCTCCCGGGTGAGGAATTTAATCACCAAGTCGAGTAGCTTGGGATCATCATCCACGACCAGTATCTTCTGCTTATCCATCATAATTCTTTAGTGTAGTGTCTGATTGAAATCCACGCATTCAGAGTTCGCCACCTTCATGTTCTACATACATATCCTTTCCTGATTACCCACTTTACTCAGCCAGTAGATCAGTCGCCGATAGTAGTTTTGAGTGGATGAGTTCGCTGCGCTCACAAATTCTTTATACTCCCTCTCCCTGGCCCTCTCCCG
>JARRNW010000329.1:0-6061 GCA_037384565.1 Candidatus Thiodiazotropha sp. | reverse complement strand
GTATAGCTTTCGTAGAACCAAAGTGATTCCACTCTACTGGATCAAGAGAACCTTTAACTTCACATTTTGGAAATGATTTACGGTACATATACAGTTAACGCAGAGCACACCAGCAGGCAAAAGTGGCGCTGGTTTTGCGAATGCAAAAGCAGCGACGCTTTTGGCTGTCTGCGTGATGCGACTGGTTATACGCGAATTTAACTCGGAACATTATTTTCCCTATAAGACTCTAGCATTTCATTGGCAAAATTATTGTTTAACCTTAAATATATGGCTTTTGATATCAACTCGAAATCATCTGAGACATATGAAGATATTTCATGCTGCTTTGTAGCTTCACTTGTTACTTTAAAGGAGATTTCTCTTAATTCATTGATCTCATTTTCAATTTCCTCGGTTAATGGGAAGTTTCTCAGTCTTTTTTCGATTTCTTTAAAGCAGTTTACCCATTTGCTATCGAATGGCTCAGAATCGCGCTTATCAAGTATTTCATCAGGTCGCAAATCCTTAAACACTGACTGAGATAGAAGTTTACCTTCTTTAATTTCTTCGATTAACTTTGATATTTCGTTCATATTCAATACGTATAACAGTTATATTAACGAGACCCCTTGTCTCGTTATACATTTATAGAAAGACCTCTATATAACACCTTAACTGGCATAATTTCAATGACTTAGAATCCTGCTGTCTCGTTATACATTCCCAGTAAGTCGTGACAATGGCAAACTGTGGATTTCGGAGGAAAATCATGGGGTCAGCCCACTGAATCGCGCAAACCACGTCTTCTTAATTGCGTTAAACCCCCTCATCCTGTCCTTCTCCCGGAGGGAGAAGGAACCCTCCATTAACCCGCGTTGCGGTTAACTGCTCGGAGTGAGGTCTAAACAGAGCGAATTCCGGAAAATACGACGAAAACTGCATTTCACCCTGTATTTTGTAGGAAGGAATGGTTTTACAGGGAATTTATGTAACTGTAAGGTGAATAGTCACTGACTCAAGGCCCGCTGCGCCTCTTCGGTGATCAACACTCCAAACGATGGAGTTTCTCCCTGGATTCCGCTTACGCTGCATCCAGGCTACAGTCAACTCGGCAATGCCTCCTCCTTCATTGCCGCCTGGACCACCAGGCGCGAAGATCGCCCAGGATCAGCACCAACAGAGCCAACAGGAACAACACCATTGCAATCGCCGACCATTGGGGAATACTCAGACTTATAAAGCTCCATTGCACATCACCGCAGAAGCCGGTTGGTTGGAACACCGCCGGAACCCATTGATCGAGCTTCAGCCAGGATGGAAAGTGTGCATTCACGTCACAGCTGAGTGACGGTTCGATCAAGCCGGTCTGGATGCCCGAAAGCTCCAGGGCAAGCATCAAGCACCCGCCAGCGGCCGCGCCCACGCCCAAGTACCCGATCCAGCGGATCACGGCTATCCGTGGGGCGCTCATAGTGATCAGCGCCGCCAGCAGCAATCCCAGGACCATCGCCCGTTGATAGATACAGAGCTCGCAGGGGTCAATGTACTGAAAAAAGAGTGCGGTCAGCTCCAGTGCCAGGGCCGCCAGGGCTAGGCCGAGCCAGGTAAGACGATGATGGGCAAGTGGCATGCTATCCAGTCCTTTCATTCAATGGGGTGATTTGTTGTAAATGGTAGTACTACACCCTACCCAGAGGTAGTAATACTACGCCTGTCGTGGTGAATGCTCTGTGCTTATACTAATCAGGCTCTCAGTATTTATACACTCAGCCGACGCGTGCTTGCTCACGGCAAGGCATCAAAACGCCACTGTAGCACTTCTACAGCAAGTTTTGATTACGCAGTCCGTGAGCAAACACACGCCGGCCTGTCATTAGGATAGCAAAAGGTTAGGGGCTACAAGCGTGACTCAGCTCGGTGTTACGCCTTTTGACAAGGGATCACCATTGCCTGCAAGGCGCGCCTTGATCTGAGCCACGCTTGTACCCCTGAGTGTATAAATACTGATAGCCTGATTAGTAGTAATTAAAGAGTCCAAATAGTTCCCGAAGTCCCGCCCGACACAGTGAGGCAGTACCCACTTCACTCCTATGCTCATGCTGAACCGTATTCAATTCTTTCTGCTGTTGATTTTGATTACGGGGGGGAGCCTAGCCGTGTCGGCAGCCAGCCTGACGGCGGAGGTGAGCAGTCTGCGCGCTCAGGCCCAGGATCTGCAACGGATCCCAATCATCGTCCGGTTCGACAAAAGCCTCCCGATCAGCGACCTGAGAACGCTGGCGGTCGGTACTGAGACCTACCGAAACGAACCACCTTCTTCCACTATCCGCAAAAAGCAGTTCCGACAGGAGGTCTTCCGCGCGCTCAAGGAGCAGGCCCGGACATCCATGGGGCGGATATCCGGGTTACTGCGCCAAAACGGCGTGAAGACGCGGCTCCAGACCTTCTGGACCATCAATGCGGTTGCCTTTGATGCCCCGGCGGAACTGCTCGATGAGATCGCCCGGCTGCCCGGCGTCAAACGGATCAGTGCGGACATGCGCCTGACCATGAGCGCGCCCCAGGCGGAGGAGATCAATCCGCTGCCGTTGTGGAATCTGGAACGGCTCAATCTCACCCCCCTGTGGGACCAGGGCATTGATGGCGCGGGGGTGGTGGTCGCGATTATGGATTCCGGTGTCGACGGGAACCACCCGGACCTGGCCGAGCAGTGGCGCGGCGGTGATAACAGCTGGTTCGATCCCTATCTGGAACACGAGTTTCCCACCGACCTGGCGGGTCATGGCACCCAGGCCCTGGGGTTGATTCTCGGCGCTGACAACAGCGGTTACGCGATCGGCGCGGCGCCTCGTGCCCAGTGGATCGCGGCCAAGATCTTCGATGACGCGAACCAGAGTAGCCTCAGCGCCATCCACGCGGCCTTTCAGTGGCTGCTCGATCCGGACGGCGACCCGCTGACCGATGATGCGCCGGCCCTGGTGAACAACTCCTGGGGGTTTGCCAGCACTATTGACCAGTGCTACCAGGAGTTCGAGGAGGATATCCGGCTGTTGCGGGAGGCCGACATCGGGGTGGTCTTCTCCGCGGGTAACTACGGTCCCTACGCCGGCACCAGCATCAGTCCGGCCAACAACCCCGGTGCGGTGTCGGTGGGTTCCATCGACCTGCACGATGAGATCGAGCTGCTCAGCAGCCGGGGGCCCGGTGCCTGTGACGGGGGGGTGTTCCCCAAACTGGTGGCCCCGGGTGCCCAGGTCTACACCACAGACCGCCTGCCGGTTGCCTATAACGTGGTGTCCGGCACCTCGTTTTCCGCACCCCATGTCACCGGTGCCATGACGCTTCTGATGAGCGCCTTTCCCGAAGCACCCTTTTCCC
Source organism: Candidatus Thiodiazotropha sp. (assembly GCA_037384565.1). Lineage (GTDB taxonomy): Bacteria > Pseudomonadota > Gammaproteobacteria > Chromatiales > Chromatiaceae > Thiodiazotropha. The sequence continues at coordinate 2,701 of JARRNW010000329.1, read as the reverse complement.
AGATAGAAACCGCGCTCTATGACTCCGCCGATGATCTGGGAGACCCGGGAACCGATGACCTGTTCGGCTATGGGGTGGTGAATGTGGCCGCCGCCTACAATCTGCTCCTGAGCCGCCTTGGGGATAGCAACGACGGGGATTTCGCTGCTGCTCAGTTGGGTTTCAGTGAAGATGGTTATTCGGTGGATGAGGCTACGGAACGTCTGGTCGTGAGCGTAAGGCGACAGGGCAACACCGCTGGCGAGGTCTCTGTTGTCTACCGGAGTGACAATGCAGACGCCCGTGCCGGTCGGGACTACGCGCCAGTCTCTGGAAGACTGCACTTCGCCGACGGTGAAACCCTGCGCAGTTTCGAAATCCCCATCCTGAATGACAACCTGGATGAACCCAACGAGACCTTTTATCTCAGTCTGGAAGCGATCGAGGGGCCGGCTGTGCTCGGGGAAACCAATCAGGTTGCGGTGACAATCCTGGACGACGACGGGGCCGGGAGCATTGCATTCGACACCCTGTCCCAAGCGGTCAACGAGTCCCGGGGGGAGGCCCTGCTCACCCTGATACGCTCCGGAGGCTCCCAGGGTAGTGTCAGTGTGGGGATCAACCTGGTGGGTGATACGGCTGTGGCGGGTGAGGATTTTCTGGCGCGCTCGGGCGAGATCACCTTTCTCGACGGTGAAACCACGAAACAGGTCCCCATCACCCTGATCGATGACCGGGTTTATGAAGGGAACGAGCGGTTGCAAGCGACCCTCGGCAACCCCACCGGGGGAGTTGTGATCGGTGATCCCGCCTCGACCAGTCTGACCATTCTTGACGATGATCCGGATGGCCTCTCCGCGGCCTTTTATCTGGAAGCAGCGCAATATGAGATCAACGAGAACGGCTTGCAGCTCGTCGTGGATGTTCTGAGAACCGGACAGACCGATAATCCGGTCAGTGTTGACTACGCCACACAGGATGGCAGCGCAAAGCAGGAAATCGACTATCGCCAGAGCTCCGGAACACTGAGCTTTCCGGCCGGGGTTACCCGCCAGCGCATCGTTCTGGAGATCCTCAACGACACCCGTTATGAACGGGAAAGCAGCTTTTCAATCAACCTTTCCAATCCCAGCCCGGGGGCACGGATCTACGCGCCTTCCGCGGCGATCATACGCGTCGTGGATGACGATGCCCTACCCTTTGTCTCGCTGCACTCGACCGCTTCCGGGACCCGGTCCAATCCGGGAGGTGCTGTGGCGCAACCCTCACGACGGGATTCGGGAGGTATCGGGGGGTCCGGTAACCGGGCATTGTCAACCACACGCGGGATACAACGATTCGATGTGAATCTGGACCGTTATTCCCCCCTCGCCATACCGGTGAAGGATGCCTTGCAGCCCACGGCGAACACTGGATCCGGTGAAACCGATCAGGACGAATCCCCCGAGTCTAACAGTACAGGCTCCGGGTGCGGAGCATCCGGATCAACCTCCGCCACGGAGTCTGAACAGGATTGTGTGGCCGAGTCCGCGGATGTCGCACCGGCACCTGAAATGCCCGTTGAGGATGATTCCCTTCCGTAGCTATTTCACATTCTGCCCGATTCCGGATGCCGCTTCGCTCCATCCAGGCAACATTGGGTTCAGGAATACCAGATGGATTCCACCTGCAGTCTATCCATACTCTGCTGATTAACGCTGAAATCCCCCCCGGAGAGTATCGTTCTTTCCTGCATCGAGACAAGAAAGGGAGGTAGCGTGTGCAGGAATCTCTCACACATCGTCTTACTGCTGATCTGAACCTGCAGAATCAACTGATTATCCAGCCGGTTCAATGAGATGTTGGCCGTGCCTTCCAGCTTCTCATTGAAACAGATCCCCTTCAGGGTATCCTTCAGAATGCGGTACAGAATCGACTTCTGATCCTGGGATATACTCTCTTCATCAACCCCCAGCTTGGCCGTTATCTCCAGGCCCTGAGTGAGCGTGTGGCATTCCGAGATCAGCGAATTGAGGGCAGCCTTGAGCCCAAAATCATCCAGGCTCGGCGGCCGCAGATCGATGGCTACGGCACGAATCTTGTGCGCCGCATCCTGCAGGACCGGGACGATATTCCTTGAAAGCTGCGCCACCTCATCGTCCACGGCAACCTTTCCCAAATCAATCAGATAACGTTCGAGCTGCATCTTGGCACCGGACAAGGTCTGCACCACGTCCTCGTGCAGTTCCAAGGCGATGCGCTTTTTCTCGTCTTCTTGGGCGGTGATCATCTTGGAGGTCAGATATTCCAATAAGCGTTTCTTTTCCTTGGTCTCCCGGTTCTGGGCCTCGATGATGCGTTCCGAACGCTTGATATGGATTAACAGGAAGAAATACAGGAAGGTCATCAAGGTCAGGGTGATCACCAGTAGGATCAAAATGGAACGGTTCGCCTCGAGGGTGTAGTAGCCGATATCCGAGTAGATCTCCATCACCCCGAGTACCGGTGCGTCACTGGAGGCGCGAATCGGCACATAAGTTTGCACCAGATTCGTTTTTCCCGTCGAACTCAACAGGCTGAAGCTATCATCAAGGACCAGGCTGGAGGCCGGATTTCCATGCACCGCGGAGTCGAAAGCCTCGTTGTGGTCCTCATTATCCTCAGTGGTGTCGGGATCCGTTGAGTAGACCACGCGCCCATCGAGATCATACAGCTTGATGCGCATCACATCGGTGTCTCGCAA
>JARRNW010000328.1:0-6898 GCA_037384565.1 Candidatus Thiodiazotropha sp. | reverse complement strand
TGTAACCGGTGCCGAGCAGGCCGCTGTAGAGCAGCAGCGACAGCAGGCCGTTATCGCCGAACAGGGCTCCCAGGCGATCCCCCTGAACGAGATGATTGAGGATGTTCAGCAGCGAGGCCAGGATGATGAAGCCGATGCCCCACAGCAACGCCACTCCGAGCATGAACAGGGGGTCGCTGAGGGGGGCGATCCACAGGGGGTGAAACAGGTGTTCGAAACCAAAAATGCTGCCATAGAGGACTCCGAAGATCATCGAAGAGATCCCGGCAGCCACGCCGAAGGGGGTGAATCCACCCAGTTTGCGGCGCATCCCCAGGGCGACCCCGAGGATCACCGCCCCGTGCCCCACGTCACCAAACATCATGCCAAACATCAAAATATAGGTGAGGGCGAACAGATGAGTGGGGTTGACCTCGCCGTAGCGGGGTACGCCATACTGCATGACCAGTTGGGAAAAGGGTTTCAGCAGGCGGTTGTGGCGCATCACCGAGGGAACCAGTGAGCGCTCCCCGGGCAACGGGTCGCGGCTCTCGAGGACGAACGGATCGGGGAGCTTCTCCTTCAGAGCGGCGCTTACCCGGGGCAGGTCCCGGGCGGGAACCCAGCCTTGCAGGCGTGAGAGTTCGCCACTCTGGCGAGCCGCCTCGCCCAGGACCATGTAGGGGGTCGCCAGATGCAGGGTGCGGGCGAGGCGCTCCAGGTCGTCCAATACCTCATTGCGCCATGCTTGAATCGCCTAGTTGAGCTGTTTTTCCGAGTGTTCCGTGGCGGCGCGCCGTTCGTTGAGGCGGGCCCGGGCGGTCTCGGGCGAAGCGTGCAGCTCCGGGGGGATCTCCTGGGGTCGGAACCCGGTCTTGTCGAGCATCGACTTGAGCCGGGAGGGGCCGGGTTGTTTGGCGCCCACGATGACCACATGACTCTCCTTTTCACCCTGCAGGAAGGGAAACAGCAGATAGCCATCCAGTCCGAGGGCGTCCTTGAGTTGTGACAAGCGGGGGGTGGGCACCATCCCGATCAGGGTGTCGAGAAAGGGCTGTTGCTGCTGCAGTTGCCCCAGATCGATGGTCAGGTTGCTGAAATTGGCCAGGGTGGCTTCAAGTTGATCGATGTTGCGTGAGTCTTCGGTGAGACTGCGCTGGCGCTCCTCGAAGTCGGAGCCGGTCTCCCAGGCCATGCCCAGCCACAGATTGGCGGCGGCGAGTTGTTCCTCGGAGATGGGAGTGACATCCCCATTGAAGGGCGCGGGTTTGAAATTCACCAGGGCGGAGATCTTATCAAAGCGGGTCTTTGCCTGGTTGTAGAGTTCACGAAAATCCTGGCCGGGAATCATTGGCAGTGCCGAGGTTTCGTAGGGCCGGTTGTCGGGGCTGAAGCTGTTGAGTCCTGCGAGTATCACCGATGCACTGGGCAGGTCATCGGTCAGCACCTTGATGTTGATATGTTTCATCGGCAGGGCGCTAAACATACCGGGGTGCCTCGGTTGTCGGTGCGCACAGGGGCATCACGCCGCCGCCTCGCGGTTTGCGTTCGGTCCGTGGAAGTGGCCGGGTATCGCCTCGTCGAGGAGCGCGGGATCCATCTCCAGCAGCTTGCCCTGAATGATGGCGTAGAGCCGCCAGATATCCATGTCACGGATAATCAGGTAGCAGAGCGCGGATACCACCGCGTCCTGGCTGCTGCGCATCAGCTTGTGCAGCTCGTCGGAGACCCAGCGGTCGAGTCGCTGACGCGCTTCGGTGATATGTGCGACCCCCGACAGCAATGACTGAAAGGGCTCGGGGAGTTGGTCGATGATCGCTTGCATGCTTTCCAGATTAGCCAATGCTAGAAGGTTGTCACGCTGGATCTGCCCGCCGTAGGGGATCAACAGGTAGTAGGTCTCGCTCGGGGCAAACCGATAGACCAGCCGATAACGCAGCATCCAGAGGATGTTCTGCCGGTCGATCATGCTGCCGATGGCCTTTTTCAGACCCCGGGTATCACGGCTGTTGGTCATGTTGGCCCGGGCCAGCATGCCGGTGTAGTAGAGTCGATCGATGGCCGCGCCCAGGGAGAAGTTCTCGTGATGTTCCTCGAATACCAGACGCGCCTGACGGGCGATCTGTGAGTAGGGGCCTTGCTCCAGCAGGCGTAACATTTCAAGTACGTTTTCCGCCTGCAGCAGGGACTCGTGGGGCAGGCGGATATTCTCCGGCAACGCGTACAGGTTGTGGCGGATCTCCTGCATCGGCAGTTGATGCAGTTTGCCCCGGATCAGGGTTTTCAGATTGTAGAGCTCGTATTTGCGGGGCCAGTAAAGCAGCAGCCCCCGGGCGTGTCCGCTCAAGGGTCTGAGCAGCACCGAGAGGTCATCTATCAGACTTTGGATCAGGGCCCGTTCCACCAGGCTGCTTTTCAGCTGGTCGCTCAGATCCTGTTCGAAGATGGGTTGCAGGTCATAGGCCTCGCTGAGCTGATGCAGCGATAACTGTTTCAAGCGCTCTATCTCATCGACTGTGAGCAGCCGGGAAGCGAAGATACTCACCCGGGTTTTGAGATAGGCCTGGTTGGCTTGGCTGCTCATAGTAGACTACTCGTCCCTGATAGAGGGCTGGATGTGTAAGGGATCACTAGTCCTCATCCGCATCAGGGTCGATCAGCACCGCGAAGGCGGCATCCAGGGCGTCCTGCTCCCGAACTTCCGCGTACTCACGCAGCTGGGCGTGACGTTCGTTGAAGCGCTTCTTCAGCTCCGCGATGGTCTGTTCGGCCCGGGATTCGGCCTTTTCCATGAAGCTGCGGTGAAGCTCGGGAATGCGGGTTTCGAAACGGGACTCCTTGGCCTTAGCCTCCTGTAAGGCCTCCTGGATCATGCGTTCACGCTGAGTATCCGCTTTCTTGTGTATCTGCTGTGCTTTGGTTTCGGCGTCGAGTAACCGTTGCAGTGACTCTTCCATTAGACCCAATACCCCATCTCTGATCGGTTTGGTTGTTATTGTGCATCAACGTGTGACCGCGTGACCCTGTGGTCGGCTGTCTTACCTAGTGTAGACAATTTACCGAAAACGGAAGAGGGAATCCGGGGTCCAGTTGTCCTGTGTCAGGTTCTCCCTTCCTACTGCAATATAGGACACTCCACTAGCTTGGAGATTACTTTGCGGTTGCGCTAATCAAGATTTCTCTGCACTGCGCCCCAGAGGATTCGTTCAGTCCGCTTTGCAGTACCGGCTGTTCAGAATTGCGCGGATGTCGCTCGCCATCTTGTCCACCTCGTGGGGTGGGCTGAACAGGGCGCAGTAGCGCCCCGCAGGGTCGAGCAGAATCAGAACGGCGGAGTGATCCATGACATATTTCAGAGCGCGCCCCACGGTGACAACCTTGCGGTAGAGGATGCCCAGGGGACGGGTCAGGGCCACAAGGTCGTCCGGGTTGCCCCGAATACCGATGAAGGCGGGGTCGAAGTAGTCGACATAGTTGGCCAGTGTTTGAGCGTCATCCCGTTGTGGATCGATGGAGACAAAACCAATCTCCAGGGGGCGGTGCGCGGGGGGCGGTTTCAGTTGCCGCTTCATCTCCGCCAGGGTGGCGAGGGTGGTGGGGCAGATGTCGGGACATTGCGTGTAGCCGAAGCTGAGCAGGGTCCAGTGCCCCAGCAGGCGTCGATTGTCGAACGGGCGACCCTGGTCGTCGGTCAGGGCGAATGGGGGCAGGGGGCGCAGTTCCGGCAGCAGGCTGGCCGATTGCAGCAGGGGCGGTTTGCGCGCTGACGGAGGCGCTGTCACAAACCAGACGATCAGTATCAGTAATAGAATCCCCAGCAGTGAGTTTGCCAGGATGAAACGGTTGCGGTTCTTTGGATTCATCAGGGGTTTCCTTGGGGTCCGCTGAGGGCCGCCGAACTTACCGCGCTGACCACCAGGGTCAGGGTGACCAGCAGCAGTGCGGCCACCCCATTGTGCGCCACCGCTACCGGCAGCGGCAGATGGGCGAGTACATTCGTGATCCCCAGGGTGATCTGGATCGCCAGCAGCAGCCCTGCGACCCCTCCCAAACCGCGCAATCCGCCCCTGGGCGCTACCCACAGGCGCAGGGCCAGGCTGCCGATGACCAGAAGCGTCAACAGCGCACCGATCCGATGGGTCAGATGGATGGCGCTGCGGGCATCGTTTTCCAATACCCCGAATTCGTAATTGATTCCCAGCCCGCGCCATAGGGTGAACGCCTCGCCAAAGTCCGTCTCCGGCCACCACTGCCCGGTGTGGCACTGAGGAAAGTCAGTGCATCCCAGGGCGGCGTAGTTGGTACTGGTCCAGCCGCCGAGGGTGACCTGCACGATCATCACCAACAGGGCGAGCCGGGCATGCCGGCGCAGCCCCTTCGGCCATTCGAAACGGGCAAACAACGTCTTGCGCCGTAATCGCAACGCCAACAACACCAGCAGCGTGAAGGTGGCGAACCCTCCCAGCAGGTGGGCGGTGACTATGACCGGTTTCACCAACCAACAGGGTTACGGTCCACATGCCCAGCGCCGCCTGCAGGAGGACCAGTCCCAGCAGCAGGGCTGGCAACCGGCGGGGCTGCTCCGGGTCGCCCCGGTTGCGCCAGGCCTGCACCGCCAGCAGCAGGATCATCAGGCCGAGGGTGCCGGCCAGGTAGCGATGGATCATCTCTTTCCAGGCCTTGCCCCGGTGCAGCGGCCGAACCTGTTCCAGGTCGTCCGGGTGGACGGCAGGCAGGGTTTCGGGAACCACCAGCTGACCGTAACAGCCCGGCCAGTCGGGACAGCCCAGACCCGCGTCCGAAAGACGCACATAGGCGCCCATCAGGATCACGCAGAAGGCGAGCAGGGCGGTCAACAGGCTGAGTCGGTATTGGCCTTGAAGCATGGGTTGCGGATTTATCCCTGACGTGGGAGTTTATTTAGAGCATCGATGGTAACACTGTCGGTCTCACCCTGTAGCATTGCAATAACCGGCTGAATCATGAGGGAGAATACCCTGATGCCTGTTGTACAACAGTCCCTCGATTTTCAGGTTCTCGACCCGGGCCGGCGTGGCTGGGTACGCCGCTGGTTACAACTCGGAGTGCTCGCCTTGGGATTGGCTGGAGTATTTGCGGTGTTGTTGGTGACTTCGCGCATACCGGGCAGTGAAGACTTCTTCCCCTGGGTCGATTTCTTTCACATCGCCCTGGTAGTCCATGTGGATCAATCGGTGTTGATCTGGTTCCTCGGTATGGCTGGCGTTGTCGGCGCCTTACTGATTCCCGCAGATCCACGGATGAGAGCCGCACAGGCAGTGGGGTTTTTTCTGTGTTTGATTGGCACCCTGGGGATCGCCCTCTCGGCCTTTCTCGGTGAGGGTGCGCCGCTGATGAACAACTACATTCCGGTTCTGCAGCGCCCCCTGTTCTTCGATATGCTGCTCGTGTTTGCTGTGGGCATCGGCGTTCAGACCTTGCTCACTATCCGGGCAGCGTTGCGAACTTTGCGAGACGACCCCGAGAACCTGACCGCCTGGGCCGGCATTACACTCGCTGCCGCAGTTGTCATCGCCCTGTCCGCAATACTCACGGCCTGGCTGCAAATGCCTGATGAGGTGACCGGACAGGCCTACTTCGAATATCTCTTCTGGGGTGGGGGCCACACTCTGCAGTTCGCCTACACCCAACTGGTGATGTTCGCCTGGCTGTTGCTGGCCTGGCACAGCGGGCTGCAACTGCCAGGACGGGCGCATTGGTATGCCGGGATATTCCTGGTGGGTCTGTTACCGGCTTTGCTAACACCGGGGATCTATCTCATGCATGCCACGGTGACGATTGAATCACGCAACGCCTTTACCTATGTGATGCGGTATGGGGGTGGGCTGGCCGTCACGCCCTTGGGTTTGCTGCTGGCCTGGAGTCTGTATCGTGGGGCGAGCGCCGAACCGATGCAACGGCCCTTGAGACGCGCCCTTGTCATGTCGATGCTATTGTTCTTCTCGGGTGGCCTGATCGCCCTGTTTATCTCAGGGCTCAACACCATCATTCCTGCCCACTATCACGGTTCCATCGTGGGCATTACCCTGGGGCTGATGGGCATGGCCTACCTGTTGCTTCCCCGCTTGGGTTATTCCCCGGTGACCGGACGGTTGGCCGACTGGCAGCCCTGGATCTACGGTTTCGGCCAGTTGCTGCACATCGCGGGGTTGGCGGTATCGGGCGCAATGGGCATACAACGCAAAACCGCCGGTGCGGCCCAGGGGCTCGACAGCTTATCGGCCAAGGCGGCTAGGGGGGTGATGGGGCTGGGCGGGTTGCTGGCGGTGATCGGTGGTATGCTGTTTGTCTATGTGATGCTGCGGGCGTTTTGGTATGGACGCAGGAAACAGACACGGTAGTTATAGGACACTACACTAGCCTACTTTTGCCGTTCAGGAATTCATGGAATCTTGCTAAATTGCTTCTACCTATTCTGATCAGATGTCCTAACAGTAGATCTCAGTTTAATACTGTTTGCGGTGAAAGGTTTCTGGTTTTAGCTCGCTTGAGCAATAAATGATTGAGGTACGATGAAATACTGTTCAGAGTGCGGAAGCCCATTGGAGCTGAAACATATTGATGGGTATGAAAGATATGTTTGTTCCCGTGAAGCGTGCGGTTTTGTCTACTGGAATAATCCAATTCCAGTTGTTGCCGCGCTGGTATCCTGTAATGGGCGATATATCGTTGCCAGGAACTTTGCTTGGCCTGAAGGAATATTCTCGGTAATAACCGGCTATCTCGAACAGAAAGAGACCCCGGAAGATGCGGTACTGCGAGAAGTGTCAGAAGAATTAGGCCTGGAAGGTCGTATCAAGAGACATATTGGAAACTATAGCTTTAGAAAGAAGAATCAGGTGATTCTGTGCTACGAAGTAGCAGCTATGGGTAATATCAA
>JARRNW010000327.1:0-6346 GCA_037384565.1 Candidatus Thiodiazotropha sp. | reverse complement strand
TGAAAATAACATACTCACCATCGCGCCTATCACCTCTTACGTGAACCGGTCGGCTCAAACTGAGAATAGAGCATGATGCGAAATTTTCTTTTTTGGCTTCAGGCCTTCGCTTCATCCGTCGGGAATCCACTATTATGCCGTCGGCGAGTACTTTTTAAGTGGTCTATGATAATGACAGCTCTCCAGACTATGTACAGGGGACTTGCACCCCATAAGATCATACCCATGCCGGGCACACACAAGACATTTCAGTTGACGATTTTTGCATCGCTCCTTTTTGTGCTGATAGCACAAACGGGCTCTTCCAAAAACGCTACTGAGCGTTATGATCAATTAATACGGAATTCAAAAAAATGAGATATGTGCACACGAATATTGCGGCAAAAAACTGGAAGTCACTTTCAGACTTTTATATTAAAGTCTTTGGGTGCAGTTTAAAACATCCTCACAGAAATTTGACAGGAACGTGGTTAGATAATGCCACAGGATTAACGGGTGCTCACCTCGAAGGTGTACATTTGAATCTTCCAGGGTACGGAGATAATGCTCCAACACTAGAAATATTCACGTATAAGGATATGGAAGAAAACAATCCTATAATGGCAAATCACATTGGTTTTACCCATATTGCATTTGAGGTTGATGATGTAGATCAGACACTAAAGTTGGCAATTGAACATGGAGGTGAAATGTTAGGTCAGGTTACGGAAAAACTAGTAGAGAATATAGGTTTGTTAAAGTTCGTTTATTTCAGAGACCCCGAAAGCAACATTATTGAAATTCAGTCGTGGAGTAATTAGCAGTGAAAGTTGCAAATAACAAAGCGTTATTATCGGAATCGCTCGCTGCGATCGCTCTCCACAAAGCGCATCGTTAGCTAAGCGTTAGCGGTCAATAGAGTCGGAAATTCGCTTAATAACAGACAGTGTTGTCTCAAGCTCTTCCTTAGTAATACCTGTTGAGCAGTTGATTGCCCATCCTGATTGCTTTTCATACAACTTCGAATATTTCACCTCCCCAAGTTCCGATAGACTTATTAATTTTGCACGCTTATGGCCTGGATTTCCATGGAACAACAAGAGCTCATCCTCGTGCATGGCATCAACAAGTCTTTGCACCGCCTGTCGAGTCAGCCCCATACTTCTGGCTATTTGTGGTACGGTTTGCGGTTCACCTGCTAGTGAAAGGGCACCCAAAATCTTCCAGCGGGCGCTCGTAATGCCATATTCAGAACCCATCCGGTCACCTTCACTTACAAGGAGTCCTCCCAGTTTGAATATTTCAAGAACAATTTCGGTGAACACCGGGCCTTTCTGAGATTTCTTCATCTGCAATCCTTCAGTCTACTTGACAACATGTTGACAATATCAAATACCATCCACATAATGACAACATGTTACCAATTAATCCTACCGGAAGAAACTATGACGCTCATACTCCATCGGTTAGCCGCACCCATCGCCATACTGTGTATAGCTACGTTTTTCTCGGCAACGATTTTCGTTGAGCTTGTCGGTAATACCCAGTCCATCGCAACAGTAAAAAACCTGATATTTTGGCCAGGTTTGTTTATTCTTGTGCCTGCAATTGCATTAGCTGGTGGCAGTGGCTTCGCCTTAGCAAAATCTAGGAGCGGAAAGCTCGTACATCAAAAGATGAAGAGAATGCCTTTTATTGGTGCCAATGGAACATTAGTGCTAATTCCGTGTGCAGTACTTCTTGATCGTTGGGCATCCGTAGGCGCTTTTGATACTAATTTCTATGTAGCGCAAGGCATTGAACTACTTGCTGGTGCAACCAATCTCATTTTGATGGGAATGAACATGAGAGATGGCTATAGAATGAGTGGTAGATTTAGACGGTCGATACCAACAAAACGCTAGTCTGGATATAGGAATTAAAAACGAATTAATAGGACATATATGGACACCCCAAGTCTGTCAACGATTAAACTGTAGCCAAACCTTATTCGTTTGAGCTACAGCTAATCTCGCGTGAGTGCACTGATAATCTTTTTATCATACAGAAACCACACCGATAACATGATTTTACTTGAAGGATTTCCTGATATTAAATCGAGTATGCCTCATGCAAAATAAGAAGTTCGGTTAATTACTTATACTCGAAAGAGTTGACAGGACATCCAAACTCATAAAGGGGACATTTCCCCACATAGATCGATCTCATTTTCGGCGCGACGCGGATTTCAATCAAAGCATCAAGGGGCTTCAATCCGTTCATTTCTCTTAACAAGAAGCCTGACAAGACACCCACTCTAAAGTCCTCTGAAGTCAATCTGAATATTTTCAACAAACGTCTATTGATATCAGGCTTGTACCACCACTTTAAACATCGAACATCATTGTTACCAGGTATAGGACCCCAAAATATTTCGCTGTATGCGAAACAGGAGCCGCCGTCAGCTCTCAGCATGATGCAAGATTACCCGCAGATTACCCGGCCCCCATCCTAACAGACCGTATTGCTCGGAGTAATAAGTCTCTTAGAGTGGGTGTCCAGGTTATTACCCCCCTCTAGGCCAGGACGATATGATCAACCAGCACGCCTGGTGTGACGATAATGTCCGGATCAAGCGGCTCTCTGCAAAGCTCATCGACCTCGACAAGCACACTGTCGGTGGCCATCGCAATCACCGGCGTCGGAAAACAGTTTTTACTAACCTGATTCACTCATCACCCTCCCTGTCCCTCACCGGTCCAGTCCTGTCGAACACCCCGTGCTGCAGGAAATAGAGCACCTGGCGGATCACCTCGTCATCATCCATGATGAAGGTGTGCCCCACGTTGACCAGCAGAAAGTCCTTCATCTCGGGCAGCTTGGTGCGCTCCACCGCGACCTTGCCGTCGTCGTCACCGGGGATCTCCGGAAGCAGCCAGGGCTCCTCATCCGTTTTCCCCGCGATGATGCCGATCTCCCCGTCGATAGGCCCGAGGCTGTTGGGCAGGCTGTGCTCGTCGGTTCCCAGCTCCTGGCCAGCGGGTCCCATCACGGTCTGGTAGAGAAAGCCGTCCTTCATCTGGTCGGTGACCTCACTACCCCGATTGGGCGGCGCCAGCATGACGATACGCCCTAGTTCGATGATGCGATGCGTCTGCAGGTAGTATCTGACCAGGATACCGCCCAGGGAGTGGGTGACGAAGTGGATTGTCGCTGCCTGCCGCTCTCGACAATAGGCCAACCCCGCCTCGATGGCGGGAGCGGACAGCTCCTCGACGCTGCGTGACAAACCGGGATAGCTGTCATTCCACACTTGGTAACGCTGCTCCTCCAGTGCGTCCTCGATGGCACTCAGTGAAAAAGAGGTACGACCCATGCCGTGCAGCATGATGACACAGGCATCCTCCGCCGCCATGGACAGCGACGGCAGGATCAGGAGCAACATACAGAGGCAGCTTGAGAACTTCATATCGATACCAAATTATCTACCTTACTCAGCCATTGAACCAGTAATCCTTCTGAGTTTTAAGTTCTGAGTTTTGTTTGAATAAATTCGCTTCCCTCACCATCCTTTTATTTCATTCAGCATTCTGTTTCTCGTGGGCAGAAGGTGCAAAGCGTGACGTACGATACTGCCCCTGATCATCTACCGAACACTGAAATCCAAAGCGATTGAAGAAATACAATAGCTAAATTTGTCATATTCTCACCGGCCTTGTGGCTAAGGATTGTGGCTAATCAGGTAACGCTATGAGTGACGCAGACTTCAATGATGGACGAGCCGATTGGCGATACGCACCATTCTGGCCAGCTCCCTCTCCAGCTCCTGGCGCTTCTGACGTAAATAGGTCTTCAGCTCGCGGCGCCGCAAAAACAGCAGAAACACCCTAACATTCTCCCGAATGCGCCGCAGTTCCCCACGCACCATCAACGCCACCACACTACTGACAATGAGGGTGAGGATATAGACCAGCATCCATCTCAGACCGAGATAGTGAAAGACGAGATAGCTCTGTATCAGCCAGAAAGCATTGAACAAGACCAGTCCCAATACCATTTTGGTTGTATCGTACTGATTGGTTCCCCTGGCGAAAAGCATTGCCAGGCGCTTCGTCAATTGATAGGGGAGATAGCTGTTGACCACGCCCCAGGTGACGATCGGAAAGACAATCAGCATCATCCACAACATACGCAGCAGGTAGAGAACGATCAGGGTCGGTCGGTATTCGATCTCGAGTTGATAATCCTTCACCCCGCAGTAGCGGCAGATCTTCTCAAACTGCTTCAACTGGATGATCAGCGCCCTCACCCGATCCGGCTCGTACTCTCTCAGCAGGCGCTGCGCATCGATCAGACGCTGCTGTGCACGCAGGCGCTGATGCAGGTTACGTCGCCGGTACTTGCCATGCCGGAAGGCGAAAAAATATTCGGCATTGAGTGTCAGTGCCTCGATGCCCCTGCGAATCCTTTCGGTCAGTTTGATGACTGGCACCTCATCTCCATCATGCACGGGCAGGGTCAGCTCGACTGGTCGACCGAACTGCACCAGCACCGCACTGCGAAACTGCCCTTTCTCGGGAAATGTCAGGCCGACTGGGATGACCGCGGGTTGCTTGCCGGTGACCTGAATTGTCTCCAACGCTAGACGGGCGGCGCCTGTCTTCAGGGCCATCAAGCGGGGAACATCATGGCTCTGGCCTTCGGGAAAGATGATCAGCGTTTCCCCCTCTGCAAGTAGTTGATAGCAGCGCTCGAAGGTTCCCCTGTTGTTGCCGACATCGACTCCCGGGTCGCCGCGGCGGAAAATCGGGACGGCGCCGATCAGCTTGAGGACAGGTTTGAGAAAGGGATTATCGAACAGACCGCTACGTGCCAGCGGCCGGATGACTTTACGTGTCGCGGCCTGGAGTACCACCGCATCGGCCAGGGCATTGACATGGTTGGCGCAGAGGATGATCCCCTGGCCGACGGGCAGATGCTCGATGCCGACGACCTCGAATCTGCGGTAAAAGACCCTGACCACCAAACGGCAAAAACCCTGCCAGGTCCTTTCAAACCAGGTCAATCGACCTGCACCGGTGACTGATGTCGGCATGCTATCCATGTTGCCTCGAAGCATATCACGGGATAGATCAAAAAAGCAGTCAGATCAGATAGTTCACTCTTGCACTTGTCGGACTTGCATAGACATTTACAGCCAGTGGCGCTCATATCGAAGAGGAAGAGTCAGTCAACCACACCCGGTGTCCATGCAATCGTGTTAATAAGCCTTTGAAGATATTGCGTGAGGCAGATGAATTCACTACCGTACGCTAAGGATTAGGACTGCTGATGCGTAAATAAGGACGTCGCCATGGAAGTTATCAAACGCCTATCGATTCTCATCGAGGAATGGATAGCTGTTCTCCTGGAAACCATCAAGCGATGGACTCCCCTCCTCCTGGATACTTATAGGCGAAGAGTCCGACCTATTCTCGTTACCATCAAGCACCGCATTCCCCACATTCGCCAGGCCCTGATAGAGAAGGCCCCATATATCCGGAGCCTGGTAGAACAAGCTAATTGCCATATTCTACGCTTTGCCGGGAAGCGATCACCCCTTCTCAAAGACCTGTTTATGAAAAGCAGGCTTTCACCAATGCTGGTCGTTGGCCTGCTAGGGATAATGATTGTATTGATTGGCGGTTTCACCTTTGAGTCTGATGTCGACAACCCCAGTGCCTCCGTTTCCGCCGAGCAGTCAAAACGTGACTTCGACAAAGAATATGAAGAAGCCCTGGCCAGAACATCCTATGGTACGGCTGCAACTACTATCACAAACACTATGACTTTCAACACCCTGATGGGGCAGTAAAACCTGGTCAAATCATACGAGAACCCATCTCAAATGGTTAGCTGATCACTTATGATACTTAGCCACAGAATCAGTGCTTATCCCGGGGGATTTAACATCTAACAGGACAGCCATGATAAAGGAGACCCCAAGGGCTATACACGAATCCGCCACTACGGATTTCTGGCGGGTTGTTCCCGCACACAGCGTTTGGCACAAATCCGCGAAGTACTGGCGCAACCGGTGCCCAGGGAACAGGCACCGTGCTAGGATAGTGAAACACCCTATCCCCCCTGTCCGATTTGCAGGATCGAAATCTTGAGGTTGATCGGTGAGTTACTACCCGGGAGGATCATAACCCAGACGACACTACGATGAACCACGCCTAAAGAAGTAAACTCATCGAGTATCGTTGGTCCGTTCCAACGGGTCCTGTACGCTCCTGCGGCAGTAACTGGAAATTGTTGAAAAACGAAGCTAGATTAGAGAAATTGGAAAGCCCCAAAAAGCGCAACAATGGTCGATGAAGGCCGGAGGAAAGTTACTTTGAGTGAC
>JARRNW010000326.1:0-4571 GCA_037384565.1 Candidatus Thiodiazotropha sp. | reverse complement strand
TGATCTCTCCACAGAACCCGGGCAGTTCCGCTGAACATCCGGCTCAGCACCCGCGAGAGTTGAAAGCTGGTGGAGACATCCCGGGTATCCCGCTGGCTCGAATCAGTCGGGTAATCCCGTTTTCGCAAGCTGGCCCTCAGCACGGCTTGGGTCCGGACCGAGCGAAACGTAACGGAGGCACTCAGATTCTCGGTCTCATAGTAGTCGGCACTCAGGGTGGATATGCCGCTTGTGGACACGGGAGGCGGATTATCCAAAACCGCATCTCTCACCAGTTCGCCGAACTCGTCCTGCCGCTCAAACAGGGTATCTTCCGTAGCTTCGTCACGGGCACTGATAAAGTCTCGCTTGTAGCCCATACGCCATACCGTGAATGCCGAACGATGCACGAAATTCATGTAGTAATCGTCACCAAAGGCACGTTCCCCTCCACCTATGGCGAAGCGGGTATGACTGGAGGGTGTGAAGATGACGCCCGCCGACCAGAGGGCGCCATCCTCATCCTCATTGAGGACTAACTGATAATCTTCATAACCCGCGGCAAACGCCAACGCCCAACGACGGGACAGTTGCTGGATGTACTCACCCCGGAAGCGTGAAATCTTGTTGTCGGTGGCCTCCCCGGTAAAGTCCTCAATGGTATGATTGGCCGAGAGTTCCCAGGCATGGGCCACGGTGTAGGTACCGCTACCCAATACCAGATCCACGGTTTGCGAGGTACTGTCAACGGCCTGATCATAAGAATAGTCGACCTTGTCGACCGAGTACCGGGCCTCAAGCACACTGGTATTTCCAAAACGGGTCGTATAATAGGGACTTAGACCCATAGTGTAGTATTCGATCGATTCCGAGTCACCGCTGATCCCATCGGGACTGCTGCGTGAGGAAGATAACCGGGTCTGATCCGATGTAGCCCAGGCATCGACGAACAAATGATTTTCCAGGACTTCCAGATTACCCCGGGTACGCAGCAGATTGATCGTCTCATTGGAATGGGTGTCATCCCAGTAGTAGCGGTATTCCGGCGCATAATTGAAATCCAAATTACCCCGCGCGCCTTCCCGATAGACAGAGAGCGTGGGCCGCACCCGTGTGATATTTTCACTCTGCTTATCTTCACTCGAGAGCATCACATTGTCTGTGTAGATATGGTCGATCCCTATCGATGGCGAGATAATCCACTCGCCAGCGCTGGACGGAAGAGGAAAACAGAGAATACCCAGCCCCGCCAAAGCATAAATCGGTAAGTCACGAGAATGGTTATCATTTTCTGTGCAAGACATCCTAACGATCCTGTATATGGTGTTTCTTGAAACGGCTTTTTTCCATCAACCCGAGATACATCACCCCCCGGACTCATAGATTCTGATGGACCCGGATTCTATCACGGAAAATGGCCCGATAAGTTATCTGTCGCACAGAACCGTGAGACGCCCCCGTGGGTGCTCGGGCCATTCACATTTGTTACTTCAACTCGACCTGGAAGGTATGGTTGAATAGGGTATCCCCTCACATCAACTCATTAATCAGCACCGAGTACCATGGAAATCATCTCCCAAGCCACCCAGCCTTTCGATGATCAGCGCCCGGGAACCTCCGGATTGCGCAAAAAAGTCAAGATGTTTCAAACACCTCACTACCTGGAGAATTTCGTACAGGCGATTTTCGATACTCAGAGCGAGCTACGAGGTGGCGTTCTGGTTTTGGGTGGTGACGGACGCTTTTACAATCTGGAGGCGATCCAGGTCATCCTGCGTATGGCAGCTGCCCATGGGGTTGCCCGGGTCCTGGTGGGTCGCAGCGGTCTGCTGTCCACCCCGGCCGCATCCTGCGTGATTCGCGAATACCAGGCCCAGGGAGGCATCATCCTCTCCGCCAGCCACAATCCCGGCGGACCGGACGAAGACTTCGGCATCAAGTTCAACACCCCGAACGGCGGACCGGCCCCTGAACCCGTTACCGAAGCCATCTTCGAGCGTACGAAGAGTCTGTCGGAATACCGGATCGCACGTGCGGAGGATCTGGACCTGGAAATGCTCGGTGAGCACAAACTGGGGGAGATGACGATACAGGTCATCGACTCCGTAAAGGATTATGCCGACCTCATGGCCCGACTGTTCGATTTTGACCGTATCCACCAGCTTTTTAACTCCGGTGCCTTCAGGATGCACTTCGATGCCATGCACGCTGTTACCGGGCCCTATGCCAAACACATCCTCGAGGAACGCTTGGGGGCGGAACCGGGTACGGTTATCAACGGTACCCCACGAGTCGATTTCGGTGGCGGACATCCTGATCCAAACCTGGTGCACGCCCATGAACTGGTGGCGCTGACCAGCGGTCCACAGGGAGTCGACTTCGGAGCCGCCTCTGATGGTGACGGTGATCGCAATATGATTCTGGGGCACGACTTCTTCGTCACTCCCAGCGACAGCCTCGCGATCATGGCGGCCAATGCCCATCTAATCCCAGGCTACGCTTCCGGCATCAGCGGTGTAGCCCGCTCCATGCCTACCAGTCAGGCCGCCGACCGGGTGGCAGCCCACCAGGGCCTTGAATGTTATGAAACCCCGACCGGATGGAAATTTTTTGGTAACTTGCTTGATGCAGGCAAGATCACCCTATGCGGGGAAGAGAGTTTCGGCACAGGCTCCAATCACATCCGTGAGAAAGACGGTCTCTGGGCCGTGCTTTTCTGGCTCAATCTGTTGGCGCTGAAACAGCAATCCGTGGAAAACATCGTACGCGATCACTGGAAGGCCTACGGCCGTAACTACTATACCCGTTACGACTATGAAGGGATTGATCAGGTTGCCGCTCAAGGATTAATGCAAGCCCTGGAAGACAAACTTGCCAACCTCACTGGACAGTCACTGGACGACTACCAAGTGGATTACGCGGACAACTTTTCCTATACCGACCCGGTCGATGGCAGTCGCTCTGACAAACAGGGTATTCGTATCGGTTTTAGCGACGGCTCGCGCATCGTGTATCGACTGTCCGGAACCGGCACCCAGGGAGCGACCCTGCGGGTATATCTCGAGGCCTATGAACCAAATCCCGAGAAACAGATGCAACCCACAGCGGAAGTAATGCAAAGCCTGGTGTCGATCGCTCTGAATCTGGCGGAAATTGAACAGAGAACAGGACGTAGCGAACCGACCGTCATCACCTGAATTCAGTGTCGTGTACAAACTATATAAACCGGCACCTAAATAGGCCATATCCAACCGAAGCGTGCCTGCCTGCAGCAAGGCATCATTTGTCTGGCAAGTTTCGATCCATTTTAGCGTACTGAGAGACAATGTCGTTCAAGCAACAAGCCACTCCGCTTGAGCCGTTTGAACAATTGAGCAAAACCCCAAATTCAGAACTGGACATCTGTCTGTTGAGCCACTATAAATCAGCATTGAAAGACATACTGTTCCTAATGACAATTCTGATTACATACACCAATCGATAGGGAGTCGCGCTGTGGTCAAGAAGTCGGAAGAAGATACTGCGAAAAAGGTCACCAAAAAGAAGACGGCCAGCAAGAAAAAAACCGTTGCTAAGAAAAAGGTCGCCGCAAAGAAAACCGTTGCAAAAAAGCGCGCGGG
This sequence comes from Candidatus Thiodiazotropha sp., assembly GCA_037384565.1. Classification (GTDB taxonomy): domain Bacteria; phylum Pseudomonadota; class Gammaproteobacteria; order Chromatiales; family Chromatiaceae; genus Thiodiazotropha. Next base: position 972 of record JARRNW010000326.1, on the reverse strand, counting down.
TAGATCGAGCACAAGCGCCAAGACAACGGTCAGTCCGCGGGAACGCTATGAAATGATCGCCACCATGGCTTTCTACCGCGCAGAAGCCAGAAACTTCGAACCGGGCTATGACGTTGATGACTGGCTCGAATGCGAGAAGTTCATCGATGACATGCTGAACAAGGCTTAACGGCCACGACCCAAGCGGTTCTCTTATCCGAAAGGCTTGCTATTCAAACAAGCACAGCCTGGGTGGGGGGAGCCGTGTAATGTCGCCAGTTTTGCTGCTGATTTCAGTATCTGTATCGCAGCCGGGAAACTGCTGCACGATTTTCAAGACAATCAAACACCGCCCCCCATTTTTTACACTTAAATCCGAGCCGGCCGGTTAATATTTTACTCGGGACATCAATACCTGGTGGATCCAGACCGTAAGCCCTGCCCCCACAATTAATGACGAACCCAGAAAAAACGGCCAATCCAGAACATCATTGAAAAACATCCAACTGATAAAGGCGGTCACCACTAACTGGGCATTGAGATAGGGCGACAACAAGGATGCGGATGCCAGGTGAAATGCCTTGACCAACAGAAAATGTCCACTGGCACCCAACACCCCCATGATCACCAGTAAAAGCCATTGCACCGGACTCGGCGACTGCCACCAGAGTGGTAACAGCAAGGTCAGTATCACTGCCCCGGTCAGCGTGGTGTGGAATAACGTCGTCTGTTCACTATCATACCCCCTGAGTACCCGGGTCAACACAAAATAGAAGGACAGACTGATTGTGGCATGGACAGATCCTGCATCAGCCACTTCCCAACACCATCCATGACTGCCAGTAGTACACAGGCGGTCAAGGTTGCGACGACCCCCCAAAACTGGGGATGTGGTGAGTTTACAGCTTGTGCAGGAAGCGGCATATCAAACAGTTTGCGGGAAGCGCATCGGTGGACGGTGATTGTATCACTATCCAGCGCACCTACGGGCCG
>JARRNW010000325.1:0-5304 GCA_037384565.1 Candidatus Thiodiazotropha sp. | reverse complement strand
CATCACAGGCGACCAGATCGCATTGGCGAGAGATCATAAAGAAGGGAATTGATGATTTTGGCAATTCATAGAGCGCACACTCCGGCCTATCAAAGTCGAAGGATGAATAGGGATTTCCACCACTATAATTGGCAACCGCCGCAACATGGTTTCCGCCAGGTGTCATCTGTTCATGACGAGAAATTGAATAGAGTGCTGAGAAACGGGCGCCGTTTGACCATCCCATTAAATAGATTCGGTCGCGATCAACCACACCTTCGGATACCAGGGTATCAATTATATAATCAATAAAGGCTATGTCGGGATTCGTAGATGGAGCGTAGAAATCACGGTAGTAGATCTCGCTCTTGGTGCCATCCTGGCTATCGACGGTCGGCCAATGCAGATTGCGGGGTTGAATGGATACAAGGATAAAGCCCGGTCGTTCTGAATCACCTGAAAGATTGAATGTTTGTTGCTTGTCCCGTAGTGATGTCATGTCATAGAGACTTCCTGCACTCCCCCCTGATCCTGGTATCCAGATCACTAAGGGGCGCGTTGAATGGGTACTGGTCCCCAAAGGGCGCGCTTCGCACCAATATCGATTGATATCGTCAGTATCAACCCAGGATCGGGCGCTTCCATCCCTGTAATAGGGTCGTCCAAGTGTCAGTCCGCGTTCGGATGTTCCACAGAGGGGCTCATCACTCGCCGTGTCAATATAGGTCGTGGTTGGGCTGAATATTGCATAGATGGGTACCAGATCCAGGCATACCTCATCAATTGAACAGATTGGAGAAGGGCGGGATAACCCGATTCCAGTGGCACATAGGTCATCACTATGATCATTCTCCCCGCAGCCGGTGAAAGTGAAAAATAGTGTTTGGAGCAAGGCCAACGCAAAAGCTCTGTTAACTTTGTGTATGCTGTTCAATTCCATTTGGATCTACCGCCCTGTTATATCCAAAATACGATGTATTTGGATTCCGCAGTAACTATGGTCAACTTAGGCGCATTGATCCAAGTAATCCAGTGAAAAATCTTCAATTCATGAAATAAATTACTAGATGATATGTCTTGGTTATAAAAAAACAAGCACGTAGACCGTCGCCATGAAAAGTTGCATGACAGCAAATGGTGAAGCGGTTTTGACGAAGTCCACAAATGTCATTTTGAGTTGATACTTATGAATGATAGTGGCGGCAACCAGGGTTGATGCACTGCCGATTGGGGTGATGTTGCCGCCAAGATTTGCTCCGAATACAACAGACCACCAGAGTGATGAGTCATTGGATATATTAAGATTTGCCAATATCTTAGCCAGCATGGCGGATAAAGGAATATTGTCGGTAACAGAACTGAACAATGATGAAGTGAGTAACAGAGCGGCTGTCCCCATGCTACTTGTTCCGTCACCGATTATCCAACTGACGCCCTCCCCAATGAGGCTGAGTACCTGCGCATGCTCCATTACGTTGATAACGACAAACAGGGACATGAAGAACAGGATAAGATCCCAGTCGATGGCTGCGTAGAACTCATTGACGTCGTGTTTGAATTTTGTCAGCACGATGACAGCAAAGGTCATGGCTACAAATCCCATGCCAAGGTCTTTGATGACGGGCGTAATCGATGTCGTCGCAATGGTAAGGATGAAGGCTGCCAAGGCAACCGATGAGAACCAGAAGAATCCCCTGCTTCGTACGCCGTCATTCTCATCGAAGCTTCTGATCAGATCAGCTGCAGTCTGACTTTCAGGATCGGATTTCAGAGAATTAATTTTAAATATTTTTGAGCTGAGGATTAGGGTGGCAATGGTGGTTACTACGACGTAGGGGCTTGCTTTTATGAAAAAATCGACAAAACTGATACCGGCGGTATTTCCAACAATGATATTGGGAACAGAGCTAATCAGAGTCAGCAGGCCTCCAATGTTGGTGAGTAATCCTTCAGTTAGTAAGAATCCCAATAAGAGATTGTTGCGGCCTAGTTTGTTGAGTGAAACACCGGTCAATGATCCGACGATGATCATGGCGGTAACATTGTTCAGAACGGCCGAAAAAAGCACCGTCATGCTGCCGTAGTACCATAGCAGCTTGATGGGATCACCTCTGGATGTTTTGGTCAGTTTGATCGCGATCCAACTGAACAAGCCCGATCTTGAAGTGACATCAACAAACAGGCTTGATCCGATGATGATGGCGATAACCTCCCAGTCTACGGATTCGATATAGACAGGAAGATGAAGCTGTACGCCACCGGGAATTATCACGTCCCCGAAAGGGATGATGCCGATAATCGACGCTAGAAGCAGGCTTCCGATCGCAAAAACACCGACGATAAGAGATTTTTTCGCACGGAGTTTTTCTTCCATGGCAAGTGCAATGATCATGCTGGCGAGTAGTGCAGCAAAGAAATAGGTAACGCCTAGGGAAACGTGATGATGCATGTTTTCCATTTATTGTGACTCAGATTAGAAGCAGGGGAATTTGACGAAGCTCAATCGCCAGGGGGTAAGCAACGCCATGCATGGCATTCTGGCGCTCATCTTTTGCGCTAAGTACCAAAAGATCGACTTTTCTGGATTCCACCTGATGCTTGTATTCGGCAACTAACTCGCTGAACAGTACCAGTGAGCTGATTTCAAGATTTGGATGGTGTTGTCTGATGAGTTCTGCGCAAGAGTTAAAATAGTCATCGGGTTCCTTGAGCAGTTGTTCCGCTATACGTTTGCGCGCGACCTCAGTATCAATTACATCGATCTTAGAGATGATGTCCATGTATCGCTCAAATATTCCGACATCTTCCACATGGGACAGGTAGAGCGTGCCATTCGGATCTGTAAGGGCTACGGCGATGTTAATCAGACGATCATTGGCTGCCTGCATATCGGTGATTACCATGACATCGGTAGTATCCTTAAGTGCGTGTTCTGCCTGGTAGGTAGCCAAAGGATTGGGTAGCACCAAAACGGGAATCTCAGACTGTTGAATCATCACATCAAGGTGACCCCCCAAGGAGTGGGGAAACCGCCAGGTATCGCTTTGCAGGTTGCGGTAGGTGCAGATCAAATCCGGAGTGTATTGAGGAAGCAGGTTTAACAAGTCGTTTGTTGATTGATATTCGTTTCCGGAGATTACAAAATACTGGCGTTCATGTTCACCACTCGGAAATCGAAGAAAATTCCTCACACTCGTACAGAAGCCTTGTGCGGCATCACCTTCCAGGTCGGTCACCACTAGTATGGTACGAATGTCAACGGCGCGGTATTCGAAGACATCCTTTACTGCTGAACGAAATACACTTTCAAATTGATCTACTTGTGACAATGAACTGCTCCGCAAAGGCATGAAAGGTGATTGATCTGAATCATCGAGTGTTTCCAGGGATGAGCGGCATCCAATAATATTTGTTCCTTAGGGTACACGGGATGTGTGATTGAGTTGCTCATTGTTTTATGCTGGCATTGATCCGAGATTGCATCGGGAAGTCAGTATATGGAAGAATTACGGGTTTGTCTGCCTGGGAGTATACAGCAGGCTACCCGTAAAGCCTCAACTCCCCTATCGAATGTATTCGCTGTAGTTATCACCTCAAGTTTCGAAGTTCAAAGTGCTTCGGGGGCCGTTTGAGTCGGACTCGACGGTCTGGGAAAGCCGCTGTAAATCCATTCCTGGGTGCTCGATGGCCGCGTCCCAGGGGGCGATGCTTTCCCAGTCCCTCGAAGCCCACCTAAACGGCGGAGTCTGAATCGCGATTTGAACTCCGAAACTTGAGATATCAATTATCCGTGGCGTGTGATGTCGAGTTGCCAAGTGCTTATGAAACACAAGTCGAAGGACTTGGTCTTTGTGTCGAAATATCCTGTCATCCCGGCGTATGCCGGGATCCACAATACCTAAACGGTGTGAAACTTCTGAATTTCATACTCAGGCGTACGGAGTGCATCCACGCACTACACTAGGGTAATCCCTGATGTCGGGCTTTAAATGGTTGGAATACAATCCGTCCGCGCATTTGTAAGTCTCCAATACTCGATGGAGAAATACTGAATAGAAAGGATCAGGCAACATACAACGCAGGGAATGCTATGAGAGACAGGGTACAACGGGTTTCAAAGGTCACATTTTCGATCATCGCGGCACTCGTAATTGGGGCCTGTGTCCCCGCTGAGGATGATTCAGACACGCCCTCTGAGAAAGAGGCCAAAGAAATCCTTCGCACCAATAACTGGCAGACATCTGATTGTTTGCGGGATAATGGTGGTCTCTATCGTAAGGGCCTGTATCGGTTTGGCGACGATGGCCAGATCCGTATGGGTTATCAGGCGTATCAGGATAGCGGTTGTTCAACCCGGGCAAATGACCAACACATGCCCGATTCTGTTCAGTCAAGCTATGATCTACAGGGTGAAGAGATCCTTATGGACGGTACTGACGGTTATTTTAGCCTGACAGATTCAAAAACCCTCTGTTTTGCAAACAATTTAACGTTCGAAGCGAATGGACTGTCAGCTGAGTTTGGCAAGGATGCCAGCGCTATCGATTACGGTCACTGTATTACGGTTCACAGTTCTTCGGATAATCCTAACCCTAACCCAAATCCGACTCCGGTTGCGGGTTCAGATATCCAAGGCATCTGGGTGTTGGATACACATTGCAGGGTCAACGATGCGGGCGATCACTTTTATTGGATTATGCAATACAAGGAAAATAACCATGTTTTCCAGGCGTACGCCTTTTTCGACAACGCAAACTGTTCGGGTACCACCACGTCCACCACATTGATGGAACTCGATCCTGTGTTGACCTATACAGATCTGGGTGAGGCGACCCTGTCCGATGGCAGACAAGGACACCAAATGCGCCTTACCCAGGGCAGCAACAGTTTCGACGGCTACTACATTATTGAAAATAAGAATCAGTTGTGTGTTTCCCACAGTTTTACCCTGACCGGAAGTGGACTCACTACAACGGATATTGACTACAACAACTGCTTTACCTGGTATCAGGACTGATCAAGCCTTTGATTCAGTAACTCAAATTTCGGAGTTTAAATCGCGATTCAGACTCCGTCGAGTCCCACCCAAACGGCCCCCAATAGCACTCTGAACTCCGAGACTTGAGCTCCGTCAATTCCCCAGCGCCGTTACTCGGGGCCGGTTTGATAAGGTTTTAAGGACCAGGCCTCAGCTCGGCGGGTCGATACGGCCTTGCAGGTTGTTGTTTACCCGATACCATCCTGCGATGGTATAACGGTCCCGCTGTGCAGGTATCACTTCATGGGGAAATCGCTCGCTGAGAAAGATGACCGTCTGTCCATAGC
>JARRNW010000324.1:0-5779 GCA_037384565.1 Candidatus Thiodiazotropha sp. | reverse complement strand
ACGGATGACGGAACCGGTTTGCACCATATGGTATTTGAGGTCGTTGACAACTCAATTGATGAGGCACTGGCGGGATACTGCAACGAAATTCGCGTGACAATCCATTCCGATCAAAGGGTGACGGTCAGTGATAATGGCCGGGGAATCCCTGTTGATGAGCACCCGGAAGAGAAGAGATCGGCTGCTGAGGTGATCATGACGGTACTTCATGCAGGCGGTAAGTTTGACGATAATTCCTACAAGGTATCTGGTGGTCTGCACGGTGTCGGTGTTTCGGTCGTGAACGCCTTATCGGAAAAACTGAAACTCAAAATTCGTCGTCACGGGAAAATCTGGGAGCAGGAGTACACCCATGGTGTTCCAGACAGTGAATTAAAGCCGGTTGGCGACACCGAAAAGACCGGTACCAGTATTACTTTTCTACCCAGCGATGAGACCTTCAGCAATATCGAGTTTCACTACGACATACTCGCCAAACGTCTGCGCGAGCTCTCTTTTCTAAACTCTGGAATCCGGATTGTTTTAAAAGAAGAGGCGAGCGGACGGGAGGATGTCTTCGAATATGTGGGTGGCATTATTGCCTTTGTCGAGCACCTCAATCGAAACAAGGTTCCACTGCATGACAAAGTCTTTAGTTTCTCGGATGAGCGAAACGATATCGTGGTTGAAATCGCCATGCAGTGGAACGAGTCGTATCAGGAAAATATATTCTGCTATACCAACAACATTCCGCAACGGGATGGCGGAACTCATCTGGCCGGATTCCGTGCTGCACTGACCCGAACCCTGAATCAATACATCGAACAGTCCGGTTTGTCGAAGAAACAAAAGGTCAATACCACGGGTGATGATGCACGGGAAGGCCTGACGGCTGTTTTATCCGTTAAAGTGCCGGATCCGAAGTTCTCTTCTCAGACCAAGGACAAACTGGTTTCGTCGGAAGTCAAAGGTGTCGTCGAGAACCTGCTTGCCGAAAAGCTGAACGATTACCTGCTCGAAAACCCAGGCGAAGCAAAGAACATTGCGGGTAAGATGGTGGAAGCGGCACGAGCCCGTGAGGCTGCGAGAAAGGCCCGGGAGATGACCCGCCGCAAGGGTGCCTTGGATATCGCCGGTCTGCCAGGAAAATTGGCCGATTGTCAGGAGAAAGATCCGGCACTCTCAGAACTTTATCTGGTGGAGGGTGATTCCGCCGGTGGCTCTGCCAAGCAGGGAAGGGACCGACGCTACCAGGCGATCTTGCCTTTGAAGGGTAAGATCTTGAATGTGGAAAAAGCGCGTTTCGACAAGATGCTTTCGTCCGCGGAAGTGGGGACACTGATCACAGCACTGGGTTGTGGTATCGGGCGTGAAGAGTTTGATGCGGATAAACTGCGCTATCACCGCATCATCATCATGACCGATGCGGATGTGGATGGTGCCCATATTCGTACCTTGTTGTTAACCTTCTTCTATCGTCAGATGCCTGAGTTGATCGATCGGGGTCATGTCTATATTGCGCAGCCCCCACTGTATAAGGTGAAAAAGGGGAAGCAGGAACAGTACCTCAAAGACGATCAGGATCTGAATAACTATTTTCTGCAAACTGCTCTGGATAATGCCTCCCTGATTGTGACCGAAGGCGCGCCACCACTTGCCGGAGAGAGTCTGGAGCAGCTGGCCCGTAGTTTTCTTGCAGTGATGGCCAGTATCAGTAGGCTTTCCCTAAGGTATGATGCCAATCTATTGGAAAAGCTGATTTCAATGCCGAAATTCAGTGAATCCATGATATCAAATAGTGAAGAATTATCTAATTGGATCAAAGAGTTAGAGGGTATGCTGAATACAGATCTGCGTATTTCGGAATCCTGTACCCTGGAGAGTGTGGATGAAGCCGAGTCTGGAGATTCCGGTATTCTACTCACCCGCAAGGTGCATGGCATCGGTAATGAACGATTGATTCCCTTTGATTTTTTCAACAGTGTGGAATACCGGAAGATTGTGGAACTCGGCGAACAACTGAGCGGTTTTTTGAGTGAAGATGCCTATGTTAAGCGGGGTGAGAAGACCCAACCGGTGAGCAGTTTTAAACAGGCGCTGGATTGGTTGATGGATGATGCTAAGAAAGGTCAGCACGTTCAGCGCTATAAGGGTCTGGGCGAGATGAATCCGGAACAACTCTGGGAAACGACCATGAATGCGGATTTACGCCGATTGTTGCAGGTGAGCATCGAGGACGCCGTCGGTGCTGACCAAATCTTCGCGACACTCATGGGTGACCAGGTAGAGCCGCGACGCGACTTTATCGAGGCCCATGCCTTGACCGTGGAAAATCTGGACGTTTGAACGGATTTTGATTGTCGGTGCTTAATTACGAGAGATACTCTGTAAGTAAGTACTTACTTTTGTCTTCCGTCGGGTAGCTCACTGACTGTTGTTTCGATCCAATGCTCGACTTCCTGGTTCAGGTCACTGGCCTTTCGGCCTTGGCTCTGGATCAGGGGTCCGATCCGCACATCCACGATACCTGGGTATTTACGAATATCCCTGCGTCGCCAGAAGACCCCGGAGTTAAGCGCGACTGGGAGTATCGGATAGCCTGATTTTTCCGCAAGCATGGCGCCACCAATGGCATAGCGCTTTTTCTCCCCGGGAGCGACACGGGTGCCTTCGGGAAAGATAAAAACCTTTTTACCCTGATTTAACCGGTCGGTACCTTGTTCAATGATCTGATCGATGGCCTTGCGACCGGATTTTCGGTTGATGGCAATGGGTTTGAAGGCTTTGATCATCCAGCCGAGAAAGGGAACATTGAGCAGTTCTCGTTTCATTACCCATGACTTAGGTCCGGGAATCAGGCTGATCAGGGCCAGGGTTTCCCAGGCTGATTGGTGTTTGGCGAGCACCAGACAGCTCTCTTTCGGGATGTTTTCCGTGCCTTCCACACGTACTGACAGACCACAGAACACCCGTAGTCCCCAAAGATTTATCCGGCTCCAAGTATGATCGATGATATGTTTGCTGTTGCCGGGTAAGGCCCATATCAGCAGTGATCCAAGAGTAGCGATAAGGATGGTATTGAGGACTAAATAGGTAAAATAGATGATGGAACGGAGCAGGATCATGACGATTCGTTCTCTTTTATTAACTGTTCTGCCATCTGTTCCAGGTTGTCGTAAACGGAAATTTTAAGATGTTCCTGGTTCAGTTTGGCCAGAGTTGTCTCGCCTTTACCGCTGCGTACCAGTATGGGGGTTGCTTTGACCTTGATGGCCGCCTGAAGATCGCGTAGTGAATCTCCAACGACCGGTACATTCTCCAGATTGGTGTGACAACGCACTCCGATCTCCTCGTAAAGGCCGGTATTCGGTTTTCGACAGTTACAGTGATCATCGGGACCGTGGGGACAAAACAGGATGGCGTCGATCTGTCCTCCGACGGCTTTGACCGCATCGAACATCTTGCGGTGAATCGCATTGAGGGTTTCGATGTCGAACAGGCCCCGGGCAAGTCCCGACTGGTTGGTGGCCACATAGATGTGGTAACCGGCCCGGTTGAGGCGAGCGATTGCCTCGAGACTGCCTTCGATGGGTTGCCATTCGTCCGGATTCTTGATGTAGGCATCGGAATCCTGGTTGATGACACCATCTCGGTCAAGAATGATGAGTTTCATGTAAGTAAGTGCTTACTTTAATCAACGTCACGAAATTCCGAGACCCTGATGCGTCCATTGACCATGCGCGATTGGCGCTGGTTAAGCTTCTCCATCTTATCCCAAAAGGCCTGATTGAGGTCGAAATCCTGAGCAATGGCTGTTCCCATGATCAGGATAAAGAGATCCGCGACCTCTTCGGCCAGAGCCGCCTTGGATTTTCCCTTGGTGACGCAGGAGGAGATCTCTCCCAACTCCTCGGCCATCAGCGCAATGCGATAAGTCATCTCCTCCCCACCGGTCTCCCGAAACCTGTGCTTGTCGTGAAACGCCTGTACCGCATCCAGCATGACTTGATAGGAATCCCGGTTCACGAGGCACTGTCCTGGTTTTGTAAACAGGAGAGGTCTGCGACGCTGAGGAACAGCTGCTCCATCTGGTTGAGCAGAGCCAGCCGGTTATCGCGCAAGGCTGTATCCTCGGTCATTACCATGACCTTTTCGAAGAAATTGTCGATGGGTTCGCGCAGGGTAGAGAGGATTTGCAGGCCCCGACTGTAGTGGCCGCTGTCGAACAGGGGTTGCGCCTCGGGTTCGAGTTCATTGAGCTTTGCTGCAAGATCCTGCTCAGCGGGATCTTGAAACAGTGCCGGATCGGGACGGTTGGCCAGTTCACCGGTATGTTTCTTGAGAATATTGCGAATCCGCTTGTTGGCGGCGGACAGACTGTCCGCTTCGGGCAGGGTGCGAAATTCCTGCATTGCCCAGATGCGCTGGTCGAAATCGGCCAGGTTGTGCGGGTCCACCTCAGTGACGGCTTGGAACAGGTCAATGGTGACGGCCTGGAACAGGTCAATGGTGACCCCCAAATCCAGGTAGATACCTTTGAGCCGCTCAAGCATGTACCGGTAGACCTCATCCGCGACATCTTCGCTGCTGAGTCGATCACTCATGGTATCGGCAACCGCGGACAATAATCCGGGTAGATAGAGCGTGAGGCTGTGTTCTCGAATGATGCGCAAGGCACCGAGTGCTGCCCGACGCAAGGCAAAGGGATCTTTATCTCCCGTTGGTTTCTGACCAATACCGAAGATTCCAACCAGGGTGTCGAGTTTCTCGGCGAGGGATATCGCGATACCCGTGCGGGTCTTTGGTAACTCGTCACCGGAAAAGCGGGGCATATAGAACTCATCCAGCGCCTGAGCAAGTTCCGGATTCTCCCCATCACGGCCTGCTTGATAGCGACCCATGATGCCTTGCATTTCTGGAAATTCGAACACCATATCGGTCATCAGGTCACAGCGGCTCAGGAGACCGGCCCGATGTGCCAGGTCCGGATCTCCATCGATCTCGATGGCGATGAGTTCCGCAAGCTTGGCCACTCGCTGGGATTTGTCATACATGGTGCCCAACTGCTTCTGGAAGATCACCTTATTAAGTGAATCGAGACGCTGTTCCAGACTTTTCTTGCCATCCTGTTGCCAGAAAAACATGGCATCGGCCAATCTGGGCCGGATGACCCGTTCATTGCCCTCCCTGATCACCTCGGGTTTCGGAGAGTCTATGTTGGCGATAGTGATGAAGTGATTCATCAGTTTGCCGTCGCTGTTGAACAACGGAAAGTATTTCTGATTGCCTTTCATGGTGGCCACCAGGGCCTCCTGGGGGACCTCCAGGAAACCGGACTCGAAGCTGGCCGAGATCGGTACCGGCCACTCGTTGAGCGCGGTGACTTCGTCGAGTAGCTCCGGATCCAGATCCGCGTGTCCACCGAGGGTTGCCGCGGACTCTTTGACGAGTTTTTCGATACGCCCACGGCGTTGATCGAAGCTGGCGATGACCTTACCCGGATCTTGCAGCACCGAGGCATAATCCTCGGGAGCGTTGAGGGTGATGGTGGTGGGATGATGAAAGCGATGGCCGTAGGTCTGACGGCCGGCCTGTGCGTCGAGCAGGGTGCAGGGCACTACATCATTGCCGAGCAGAAACACCAGCCAGTGTACCGGGCGGACGAATTGCGCTTCCGAGTTACCCCAACGCATGCGCTTGGGAATGGGTAGTTTGCCCAGTGCCTGGTTGGCGATCTCCGGTAATAGTTCGGTAGCCGGCTGACCGGTCTCCTGGATTCGGAATACCAGCCACTCACCCT
>JARRNW010000323.1:0-4993 GCA_037384565.1 Candidatus Thiodiazotropha sp. | reverse complement strand
TCATTCGTTATCAATGAGCTCGATACCGAGTTCGATGATTGGAGTGAAAATCCGCTGCTGTCACGGGTCGTGGACGTCGCGGATGTGATAATCGGCAAGCGTGACCTGATGGCGCGAACCGGCAGGCAGAGTTTTGCCATATTGATCAACCGAAATGATGCACCGCAGGTGGCACGATTCGGTGCCTCCCTGTACCAGCAAATTTCCGAGGAACTGAGTGGTAAAAAGCAAGATGAGATCCGTTGGGGTATCGGGTATGTACGGGTCATGCAGGATACCGGAGGTGCCTATGCCTGTCTGCGGCAGTCCGAAATGGCCGCCATACAGGCACTTGAGGGGAAGCATCCAGGGTGTCTGTTATTTGAGGAAAATGCACAGACAAAGCAGCAGAGCCAAACAGCACAGATAGACATCTACCAGAGTGCCGAGCGGTTCGGATTTGGTGAAGTCTTCAACCGCATTCTATGCCGGTATGCGATTCACCGGATCGGTGAACTCCAACTCGAGGGCAGGCATGATAAGGTCAGTGTGCATCTGTTGTCTTCCGCCATTGAGGATAAGAGTTTGCTGGATTTTATCCAGACAGAACTCAGAAGACTGCAGGTGGTTGGAACGGAAATGCTTTTGGAATTCGATCTGCCGGGGCTGGCGAAAAATCTCAAGGTGGCGAGGACATTCCTGGGAGAAATTTCCGCCCTCGGGATCGGCGTAACCCTGGGTAACTTCGCCTGTAACGACACGGCCTTCAAGGTTTTGGCTTACCTGAATGCCCGCGTGGTCAGGCCGCACCCTTCACTGATGCGCACCGATTACGATCGAATTTCGAAAATCGCGAACCAGCTCAAGGCGATGGGTGTACAGATCATCCTGCCCGGCATGAGCCAGTCCGGCCAGATCAGTCTCCACTGGTCTGAAGTGGCGGATTACGTTCAGGCAGAATATCTTGACTGAACGGGAGCAGGGTCAAGTGGCAACGCGAGCCGTCTTGCGATGGTTGCTGGTGATACTGCTGCTGTTTGTGGCTTTGCTGGCCCTACTGGTTGTTTTGCAGCTCACCGAGTCCGTACTCAATGTGTGGCAGATGCTGGATCAAATGTCTCCTGGTCTGCTGGTCGTTTATGGGTTCGGATTGGTCGGTTTCACGATTCTGCTGATTCTGTCGAGCAGTTGGCTGCTGCGTCGAGGTAAACACAGACAGCGTGCCGCATCACGGGAAGCGCAATTGCCACAGGATCGCGAGGCCTTTGCCGAGGCTTTGCGCAAGGCGGATGAGCGGGGAATCGAAACCGCGCCTGCGCAGGCTGAACTGGATGAGTTGGATATCCGGCGACAGGACCCGGTCAATTACATCGCCCTGTTCGGACCGGTGTCAGCAGGCAAGAGTGCATTGATCCGCGCGATCACCGGCGAACCGGACATCGCGGTGGATCCCCGCGCCGGTACGACACAGGTTATCCAGCACTACCGCTATACTTCTCCTGATTTGGGCGAATGGGTGTTGACCGATGCCCCCGGGATTCTCGACCTCGATGAAGCCAGGGTGCGATTGGCCCGTGAGGAGGCGCGGCGCGCCCACCTGGTGGTGTATGTCAGTGACGGCGAACTGACCCGGGATCAGTACCAGGAACTCAGCGAACTGCAGCGCTACGACCGGCCGCTTATCCTGGCTCTGAACAAACAGGATCGTTACAGTTCGGCTGAACTTCAGGCGATTATCGAACGGCTGAGTGGACAGTTGTCCGGGGTGGATATCGTGCCGGTGCAAGCGGGGGGTAGTGAAGAGGTTGTTCGGGTGGATCCCCAAGGCCAGGAGCAGCGGGTGGTGCGGGCCCGGCCTCCCCAGATTGAGGGATTGCTCAGGGCGATCCACGAAACCCTGGTCGGCAAGGCCTCCGAACTGTCCCGGCGGCGGGATGAGAGCCTGATACGGCTGGGTGCGGAAAAACTGCAGGTCTCCACGCTTCAACACCGGCAGCAGATGAGCGAAAAAACGGTCAAACAGTACACCCGTAAGGCAATGCTGGGAGCCATGGCGGCGGTGAGTCCGGGGACGGATCTGCTGATACAGGGCTATCTGGGGGTACAGATGGTGCGTGCGTTGTGCGACCTCTATGGGGTGGGCGTGACCGAGATGGACTTGGACGGTCTGGTGCAACAGGCTAGCCGTCAGGTGGGTAAAACACTGACCTTGCTATTGGCGCTGGCCGGGAATGTGCTCAAGGCGTTCCCGGGAGTGGGAACGGTTACGGGGGGGCTGACCCACGCGGTGGCCTATGGGTTGATTTTCGAGTCTCTGGGTCAGGCGGTTCTAAGAACCCTGGAGCAGACCCACTCCCTCAAGACGACACTGATACTGGAAGATTTCGAGGAGAAACTGAGTGGAAATCTGGAAGCGCGTGCAACAACTCTTGCGCGGATCGCTTTGGAGCAGTTCGTCCGAAAAGGACAATGAACCCGGTACTGAAGACGATCATCTGCGGCTGGCCCGGGAGAACCTCAAAGAACTGTTGCAGGACGAGCGCCTGCCGGATGGGGTCAGGGAATCCCTCAAAGACGACTTTCAACAGGTGCAGCGCATGCTTGAGAAGCTTGAGCATGGTCATCTGCACATAGCGGTATTCGGTCGGGTCAGTGTAGGCAAGTCCGCGCTCCTCAATGCGTTGCTGGGTGAGCAACGGTTCTCCGTGAGCGCCTTGCATGGTGAAACGCGACACAGTGAGATGGCGGCCTGGCGTGAGATTCACGAGGCGGGGGTCTATCTCATCGATACCCCGGGCATCAATGAAATCAGTGGCGAGGCGCGTGAACGCATGGCCCGTGAGGTGGCGAGTCGCGCCGACCTGGTACTATTTGTGCTCGACGCCGATCTGACGAACACGGAAATGCAGGCCCTGCAACAGCTCAAACAGCTTGACCGGCCAATGTTGGTGGTGCTCAACAAGGCGGACCGGTATACCCGCGATGAATTGGATCTACTACTCGAAAGTGTTGAGGAAAAGCTTGCAGATTTGGTGGGAGCCTCATTTATTGTGCCGGTTTCGGCGCAACCTGCCGAGCGTATCTATGTCCAGGTGGATGAGCTGGGACATGAAACTGAAATCCGTAAACGACCGGTACCGGATGTAAACCTGTTAACCGAGCGTTTGTGGTTGTTGATCGAGAAGGAAGGCATGGCGCTCTCGGCGTTGAATGCCAGCCTCTTCGCGGGACAGTTGAGTGATGAGGTGGCGGGTCGTATCGTCAAGGTCCGGGAAACGGTCGCCGAACGGGTTATTCGGGGTTATTGTCTGGGCAAGGGTATTGCCGTGGCGATCAACCCTATACCGGTTGCGGATCTGGTGGCGGCCCTGGCGCTGGATACCTCCATGGTGACTCATCTTGCCCGTGTCTACGGTATGTCTGTTACTCGAGGGGAGGCCGGTCAGTTGATCAAAACCATTGGTGGACAGATGGCACTTCTGATGGCCACCGTGTGGGGGGTCAACATTGCCTCCAGCGCACTGAAGGCGGGAAGCGGGGGATTGTCGACCCTGGTGACCGCATCAGCACAGGGTGCCATGGGTTATTACACCACCTACATCGTGGGGGAGGCGGCCAAGCGCTATTTCGCCCAGGGCCGCTCCTGGGGCAGTGCCGGCCCCAAGACTCTGGTCAGGCAGATCCTGGAATCAGTTGACAAGGATTCGATTCTGCAGCAGGCGGGTCAGGATATCCGGGCGCGGCTCAGGTTGTCTGCGTCCAAATAGGACAATCGACCTTAGTTACAATTAAATTCCGTATTTGCGGTGGATGGCATGCCGTACCGGACAGGTACAGACAATCTGATTGCCAATGGGAGAGCTGTATGGGCAGTCATTATTGGTGCCGCAAACCATCCGGGCGTGGTTTTCCGTGGTGATGCGAATTCCGCATAACTGATAGTCCTCACTGGTCAGGCAGGCATGGTGCTTGTTGCACTTTTGGGCCTCCAGCAACATCTCCAAGGGTATGTGGAATTGTTTGGGTTTATGCATTTCGATCCTTATCTGTGGCGGTATTCCTGTGTCGTGTCTGATGACCGTATGCGTCACCTGTGGCGCCATCCTATTTATTAGCATAGGCTAAAAGGCGATGCAGGGAAAAGGTTCCCAAATTGCTGGGAGGATTGGTAATACCCTGTAAAGATTGAGGTAATACCGGTTATTCATCATTGAGCCCATGGTCCTGTAGTACTCTTTCAATATCATATTTGCGGACCTTCCATGCATCTCGAAACCTTTCTGTTTTCCGCGCTTTTACTGTTGTTGGTCACATCCATCACGGTCGCACTGTTCAAACACTTGGGACTTGGCTCTGTTCTGGGTCTGCTGGTGGCCGGGATTGTGGTGGGTCCTCACTCCCCGGGGCCTTATGTGACGGAGCATGTGGAGGATGTCCGGCATTTCACCGAATTGGGCGTGGTACTGCTGCTATTTCTCATTGGTTTGGAAATGCAGCCCCGCCGACTCTGGGGCATGCGCCGCGAAGTGTTCGGGATGGGGACACTGCAGATTTTACTGACTGGCGTTGTGATCGCCCTGTACCTCTACCCTTATGAGTCTCACTGGTCAGTGGCTCTGCTGATCGGGTTGACCTTTGCACTCTCGTCCACGGCATTTGTCATGCAGTTACTGCATGAACGGGATGAGACGGATAGCCCTCACGGAGCGACAGCCTTTTCGAGTCTGCTGATGCAGGATCTCGCCATCGTGCCCCTGCTCGCGGCGGTGCCCATTCTCTCGGATGCTGGGCGGTTGTCCGCGGAAGTTCCCTTGTGGAAGCAGTTTTCCATCGTTCTTGGCATGATTGTCGTGCTGCTGGGGTTCGGTCGCTTCATCTTACCACCGGTGTTGAAACATCTCGCCCGGCAGGCCAATCGGGAGGGATTTCTCCTGGTGGTGATGCTGGCGGTATTTCTCGCTGCCTGGGCTATGTTCCAGGCTGGATTGTCGATGGCGTTGGGGGCCTTTGTCAT
>JARRNW010000322.1:0-6795 GCA_037384565.1 Candidatus Thiodiazotropha sp. | reverse complement strand
TGAGATGAATGACACTCCCGATATCCTGAAGAAAATCGTCCGCCGCAAACGTGAGGAGATCGCCGAGCGCAGTGCGCGAAC
Organism: Candidatus Thiodiazotropha sp.; assembly: GCA_037384565.1. Lineage (GTDB taxonomy): Bacteria > Pseudomonadota > Gammaproteobacteria > Chromatiales > Chromatiaceae > Thiodiazotropha. Next base: position 6,714 of record JARRNW010000322.1, on the reverse strand, counting down.
TCAGCAGGCGAGATTAATCGAACGTCTGGAGCAGGCCTCTCCTCCTCGGGGTTTTGCCCGCGCTATTGCCGAGCGGATCGCCGCCGGCCAGGCCGGGGTGATTGCCGAGATCAAAAAGGCATCACCCAGCAAAGGGGTGTTGCGAGCCGATTTTCGTCCCGCCGAGATTGCCGGAAGTTATCAGCAGGGGGGTGCGGCCTGCCTGTCGGTGCTCACCGATGTGGACTTCTTCCAGGGTAGCGACGCCTACCTGCAACAGGCCCGGGCCGCCTGCCAACTGCCGGTGATCCGCAAGGACTTCATCGTCGATCCCTACCAGGTCTACGAGGCCCGGGCCATCAACGCGGACTGCATCCTGCTGATCGCCGCCTGTCTCGATGACGCGCAGCTCAAGACACTCAACGATCTGGCCCATGAACTGGGCATGGACGTACTGATCGAAGTGCATGACGGCGATGAGCTGACACGCGCCCTGCAGGTCGAGAATCGCCTGATCGGCATCAACAACCGCAACCTGCGGACCTTCGAGGTAAGTCTGCAGACCACTCTGGATCTGCTAGAGCGGATACCCCAGGACCGAATCGTGGTGACGGAGAGTGGGATACTCGCTCCCCAGGACGTGCGCACTATGCGTGATCACCAGGTCAACGCCTTTCTCGTAGGCGAGGCGTTCATGCGCGCCGAAGACCCCGGGGCGCGACTCAAAGAGTTGTTTTTCTAAATCGACCAAATTTGATAAATGGAGTGAGTCATGTTTATCGCGATGAATAGATTTAAAATACGCCCAGGATGTGAGGACGAATTTATCGAGATATGGAAAAACCGGGATACATATTTAAATACAGTTCAGGGGTTTATAAGCTTCCACCTTCTAAAAGGCTCGAGTAGTGATGAGTATACGCTCTTTTCCTCTCACGCTACTTGGGAATCGCGCAGCGCATTTGAAGCATGGACTAAGTCTGAAGAGTTTAGAAAAGCTCATGCAAACGCTGGAAGTAGAAAAGAAATATACCTTGGTCCACCCCAGCTGGAATGTTTCGAAGCGGTTATTTAATTTATCACTGGGTAGGTCGGGTTAGCGCAGCGTAACCCGACGAGCCGCGGGCAATGCCCACAAGATGCCGGGTTACGCTGCGAGCTGGAATGTTTCGAAGCGGTTATTTAATTTATCTCTGGGTAGGTCGGGTTAGCGCAGTGTAACCCGACCTACGACTCATCCTCAAGCAGGTAAGTTAGCCGGACATTGGTATCAATCGCGATCATTTGAGTGCTCTTTACCGGGACTCCTCATTGGTCAGTGTTCGGTCACCACGCACATGCTTCAGTAATCCCCTGTCGCGCCAAGTCAAACTCATCGTGTAATACTGTCAACCCGGTGTCAGTAGCCCGGCAGTAGACTGATCGGCACATCAACAACATCAGGAAACCTAATCATGCAACCGAGAATCAACTTGATCACTCTGGGTGTGGCTGACTTGCAACGATCCACCGATCCTGACGGATTTTTTTGGGAACTGGCCCACGTCCCTCAGTTCTGGATCGGTCCCGGGGAGTATGAATCATGAGTGACAAACCCTGTCCTTGGTGCCTCGGCCATGAGGAGTACATCCGCTACCACGACGAAGAGTGGGGGGTGCCCTCCCATGACCCCCGTCACCTGTTCGAGATGCTGACCCTGGAAGGTGCCCAGGCCGGGCTCTCCTGGTTGACCATTCTGCGTAAGCGGGAGGGCTACCGACGGGCCTTCCACGATTTCGACGCAGCACGGATCGCGAAATACGGACCGCGACAGGTTGAGCGACTGCTGCAGGACACAGGAATCGTGCGCAACCGTCTTAAGATCGACTCGACCATTGGTAATGCCCGTGCATTTCTCGAAGTGGAGGCGGAGCGGGGATTCGGCAACCTGATCTGGTCATTCGTGGACGGCCGGCCGAAGCAGAACCATTGGCGAAAACTCTCCCAGGTGCCGGCCAGTACCCCGGTTTCCGATGCGATGAGTAAGGAATTGAAACGGCTCGGTTTCCGCTTTGTCGGCTCGACCATCTGCTACGCTTACATGCAGTCCATCGGAATGGTCAACGATCACCTGGTCAGCTGTCCGCGCCATAAGCAGCTCGCAGAGCCTTGATCTGTGAGTTTTTGTTGATTGGAGCTTTGAGGTTGTGGCGCGTAACTTCGCATGCGCTCGAGACCCAAAGCAATCGTGAGCGCAGCGAACTCATCAACTAAAAACTAATAACTCAAAACTAAAAACTGTTTTGAGTATCAGCGTGTGCCGAAGACCACGATGGTCTTGCCCTTAACGCTGATCAATCCCTGCTCTTCCAGGTTCTTCAGAACCCGTCCGGCCATCTCCCGCGAGCAGCCCACGATGCGCCCGATCTCCTGTCGGGTGATGCGGATCTGCATGCCGTCGGGATGGGTCATCGCATCGGGCTCCTTGCACAGGTCCAGCAGGGTGCGTGCAATCCGGCCGGTCACGTCGAAGAAGGCCAGGTGTCCCACCTTGTTACTGGTCTGGGAGAGACGTTGGGAGAGTTGGGCGCCCATGGCGTAAAGGATGTCCTTGGTGTATTCCTTCAAGTCGTGGGAAAAGAGCTGCTCCAGTCTCTGGTAGCTGATCTCTGCGATCTGGCAGGAGGTGCGGGTACGCACCATGACACTGCGCTTGGGCTCGGGAACGAAGAGCCCCATCTCCCCCACGAACTGCCCCTTATTGAGATAGGTCAGGATGATCTCCCGACCGTCTTCATCCTCGATGTAGACCGCCACAGAACCTTCTGTTATGAAGTAGAGGATGTCTGCGGGATCACCGATGTGAATAATCTCAGTGTTCTTCGGATAACGCCTGCGATGGCAAAAAGACAAGAATCTTTGCAGGTATTCCGGTTCCTGGGGCGGCGGTTTAATGATCGTCATGATCTTGGGACTCTAGATTTTGGTGGTGGGTAGAGAGACCAGCCTGAGGCATGATCCGCCAATATGCGCGGATCTTCAATGGGGATGATCCGAGCCCTCGAAATGAGCTTGTCTGTATTGTAGTTTCTTGTTTGGAGCTTGGAATCAAGTTTAGCAACCCTTTTCAACTTGTCGAAAAGACAGTCTTCTGTAGACTCAACAGAAGCTCATAGTGTAACAAAAATCGACACTACATAAATCTAACGCAATTCATGTTTATCATCTATTCCGGATTGCAAATTGCGATTCGGTTGACGAATGTCGTTCGGGGAGGCGCAAAATGAAGGCAAGGGTCGTTTGGGTGGAAGGTACCGCCATGATGGGGGAATCGGGCAGTGGTCATGCCGTGGTGATGGATGGTCCTCCGGATCACGGGGGACGCAATCTGGGGGTACGGCCCATGGAGATGCTGCTTCTGGGCATGGGAGGATGCACCGAATTCGATGTGCTCGCCATCCTGAAGAAGGCGCGCCAGCCGGTCAGTGGTTGTGTGGTGGAGCTGGAGGCGGAAAGGTCTGCCGAGGACCCGAAGGTGTTCACCCGTATTCACGCCCACTTCGTTGTCACGGGTAAGGATCTCAGTGAAAAACACGTGGCCCGGGCCATTTCCCTGAGCGCGGACAAATATTGCTCCGCCTCGATCATGCTCGGTGCGATGGCCGAGATCAGCCATGATTATGAGATCGTGAATGAATAATCTGGCCACGACCTTTGATGAGCTGGTGTCCGAGTATTATCGGATCTGGTTTCGTTTTCACCCCCTCGCGGCGGTGTTTGCCGCGGTTCCGGGCTATGAGGGCCTGCTCACTGCGGACGGCGACGACGAAATCGGTGCGTTGAGCAGCCTGATCAGTAACCTGCTGATGGGCCTCAAGGAGCTCGATTATGACGCCCTGGATCCGGATCGGCAGCTGGATCTGCAGCTGGTTTATGGTTCCGCTCTGGTGGAGCACCGGTTGCTCCTGGAACAGGACTGGCGTTACCGGGATCCGGCTCACTACCTGCCTCTGCAGCAGTTGCAGGAGGTGGTGATTCGCCAGCCCGAGCGCCTGTGTGAGGCCTTGATGGGGGCCCTGGAAAAGACTCCCAACTATCTGCGCGATGCCCGAGGGAAACTGATGGAAAGGCCCGGGCTGGTCTCGACCCTGTGGCTCGCCGATGCCCTGGAGACCCTGGAGCGGGGGATCCCCTGGCTGAAACGGCTTGATCACGACATACCCCAGGGGCGTGAGTGTTGTGCCGATAAGGGCCGTATGCAGAGCCTGTGCAGCCAATCGGTGGAGGCTTTGAGCGATTTTCAGCAGCAGCTGATCAATGATCTGGTCCCCATCGCTTCCGGCAGTGCGGATTGTGGGGTTGAACTGTTGGGCTGGCTGTTGCGCCATCGTGATCAGATGGCGATCGACGTCGAGCAGGCGATGCGCTACGTTCGTGGGCGGCGAGAGCGCACCACAGAGCGGCTGGCGTCTCTCGGGGGGGCCGAGACGGTTATCGACCAGGTCGATGGGGAGCCCCGGCTCGTGGGGGATGAACGTATCCAGACTTACCGGGAGGAGGCGCACAAGCTCAAGCGGTTTCTGCAGCAGGAAGCCCTGTTGCACGACCCAGGACAACCCCTGGAATTCCGGGTCACCGATCATTGCTTCAAACAGCCCGACTGCGGCAGTTACCTGCGTACGGACCAGGGCGGTATCTTCCTGATCCCCCATGATCGGCAGGTGAATGGCGGGGAGACGCGCTCCGAAATCCGCATGCGCATTCTTTACGCAAGCTGGGCGGGACGTCACTACCTGGCCTGGGCGGGCGGGGTTTCCGCACACAGTCTGGTACGCCAGATCAACTCGTCCGCGGCCTTCAAACAGGGTTGGACACACTATTTCAGCCGAATTCTGGAGGATCGGGGCTACTTCGACGAAAAGGATCAGGCCCAGCTGGAGCTAAGGCGTCTGATTTTGGTAGAGCAGGCCTGTATCGACATGGAGTTCCACGCCGGGCACATCGATAGCCAGCAGGCTTTGCAACGACTTAAGGCCCTATCCAAGGTTCCCTGCTGGGCAGAGGTCAGCCTGACCGCCATCTCCCGGCGGCCGACCGATGCTTTCATGGCCCTGCTGGGGGCCGATCTGTTGGAGTTGTTGATCCAGCAACAACAGGTGCAATATCCCGACAAGTCCCTGTTGACCCTGCATGAGACACTGTTGGCTCATGGGGCGGTTGCGCTGCCATTGGTGGTGCGGCGAGCCTGTGGGGCGGCGATCTGGGAGCAGAGCCTGAAGGAGGTGCTGTCCACATGAAACGGCCGGCAAGTCACCTTGGCATGAGTCATGTCGCGCTGAATGTCCGGGACATGGTCGCTAGTGAGCATTTCTACGTCGAATTGATGGGTATGAAGGTCGAGTGGCGGCCCGACCCGGATAATGTCTATCTGACTTCCGGACCGGACAATCTGGCGCTACACCGCTCTGTTGCGGAGTCATTCGACGAAGTGGCTCAGCGTTTGGATCACATCGGCTTCTTCATGGACACTCCGAAGTCGGTGGATGATTGGTTTGCCTTTCTGTCGGAGCATGGGGTCCGGATGCGTAATCCGCCCAGGACCCATCGGGACGGTGCGCGTACAGGATCTTTTTGATATCACAGGCAGTGAATTCAGCGCGTGTTTTTCAGGCAGAAAAAAGCCCGCTTGAAGCGGGCTTTTTGTGTTGGCTGGGGATGGAGGATTCGAACCTCCACATACGGAGTCAGAGTCCGTTGTCCTGCCATTAGACGAATCCCCAGTTGCAGACTCGGTGCAGAGCGCGAGCGCCCTGCAGCAGGCGAGCCAGACTTAGCGCTTGGAGAACTGCGGACGCTTACGGGCTTTGTGCAGGCCGACCTTTTTACGCTCAACCGCGCGGGCGTCGCGGGTCAGGAAGCCGGAACGACGCAGCTCCGTGTGCAGTGACTCGTCGTAGGCGTCCAGTGCACGGGAGATGCCGTGACGGATGGCGCCGGCCTGACCGGTGGTGCCGCCGCCTTTGACGGTAACCTTGATGTCGACCTTGTTCAGGGTCTCGGTGGCTTCCAGGGGCTGACGGACTACCATACGGGCGGTTTCGCGACCGAAATATTCGTCGAGGGGGCGGTTGTTGACCGTGATGTTGCCGCTGCCGGTGCTCAAAAAGACGCGGGCGGTGGAGCTCTTACGGCGACCGGTGGTGATTTGCGTTTCTGCCATCTTGTTTACTCTCGTCGTTTCAGATGTCCAGCGGTTCGGGCTGCTGGGCCTGATGAGGATGTTCCGAGCCGGCAAAGACGCGCAGTTTTTTAAACATGGCGCGTCCCAGCGGGTTCTTGGGCATCATACCTTTGACAGCGTGTTCGATCGCCTGCTCGGGCGCCTTCTGTAACAGCTTATCCAGGTTGATGGATTTCATGTTGCCGATGTAGCCAGTGTGATGATAGTACATCTTATCGGCCAGTTTGTTGCCGGTCACCCGAATCTTCTCCGCATTGACCACGACGATGTAGTCGCCAGTATCCACGTGGGGGGTATATTCCGGTTTATGCTTGCCGCGCAGGCGTCGTGCAATTTCGGTGGACAGACGACCCAGGGTCTTGTCTGTGGCATCCACGAGATACCAATTGCGGCGAACCTCTGCCGGCTTTGCGCTTAAAGTAGTCATCCGATGTCGCTCCAATGGGAGAACTATTATGCCTCGAAAAAGACGGCGGATAATACATGATCCCCGGGAGGCGCACAAGACCCCCGGG
>JARRNW010000321.1:0-6803 GCA_037384565.1 Candidatus Thiodiazotropha sp. | reverse complement strand
ATGGAATTTCAGGTTCCCAGCCCTCAGACAATCGCCGCAGCCGCTCACTTGGTCGCTGTTCGCCTTATCGGAGTTTGCGGATTTTTCATCGAAATAGATAGTCACCGAGGCCTCTACGTCAACATCCTTGTGCGGTATGAACTGAGTAACATACGGCTGCTGTGTCACAGGTTTCAATGGCACATAGTCGCCAACGGACTTGAACTCCCAACAATAGACAAAACGGTGATTGAAAGCGAAGCTGAGCGCCACATTGCTCAGATCGACATGCTCTCCCGGCCCCACCTCAAATCGAATAAGTTGATAGGCCTCCTGCTTCTGTACGGCTATCGGCAAGCGGAAAAAAGCCCTATAGTTTTTCAGCTCATCCCATACCCATTTATCCGCCGTGTCATAAAGTTCCTGCAGTGCTTCGCCGTTATGGTATTTCGCAATGAGCTTAGCGCGGAGTTCTGTATCGGATTGATCCATGATCAACTTCAGCGGCGAGTAGTATTTGCGCTCTCTAAAGACCGCTTCATTGAGCGTGGCGGGGGGGTTATCCGGATCCATTCCCAATAACAGCGACCGGACAACCTCACGATGAGAAGCCTTCAGATGATTTGTTTCCTCCAAGGCACAGTTCACCTGGTTAGCGAGCTTTTCACATTCGCCACACGCCTGTTCCAACGCATTTACCAGAGCCTCCAATCTCTGTAGTTGCGTCTGATCAGTTGGCACAATCTTCTTCAGTGGCGGAAGAATTTCCCGCCACAAGGCATCCCTAAAGAAGTCATCCTGATCTAACAACTCTTTGACTGTGATTAACGCCATCTCCAGTGAACAAACGCCTTTCTTCTCATACTCCATCCATCGATTTGTAATATCGGTTAGCGCATCTTGCAGAACTTGCAAAGGCTTGTGATCCCGACCTTCCCAAATCGTCAACAACTGTTCCAATTGCTTTGCCGCCGCATCCTTGACATCGACTTCACGCCCCAGACGTTTGAGTGCCTCCATGTTCTCACCCAGCGCCGTCACAGCCGATTTTTGCACTGCCAAAGCGCTCACAGAAACCTTCAGAGCAGCTAATGCCGTTTCGTTCTGATCAAACTGCTCAAGACTCACCGCCTCTCTAAGCTGGCGCATGGTCAACTGCAAGTTCGACCAGAACTTGTCTCGCAGTTTCTGAGGATCTCGCCACTCTTCGATCTCTTTCAACCGGGTGCGAATCTCCTCACCTACCTCGTCGCCGAGTTGCAACTCGCCCAATCTTCCAGCAATCCATTGAAGCTGATAGCGGGCGCGCCGGCGAACAGGACCGGTCTTTTTCTGCTCCCAATAGCTCCACTGGCGGCTGAGACGCTCCAAATAAGGCATTATCTTATCGAGTTGATCCAGACTTTTTCTCACCTCCGCCAGGACAGCGACCGATTTGAATAGGAATATCCAGCCAAGCTCACTTTTGATGGCGGTCCTGGCTCTGCCCAATACCACCGAGGCATGAACAATCGGCGGCAAATGCGAACGGTTATGCCTCAGCCAGGGCAAATCACGCAATTTATCGATGCGTTCCATCATTGCCAGCATTTGACGATGATTCTGCACGCCTTTGGTGGAAAAGTAAGACAGTAAGATTGCCGCCAACAAAACCAGTGCGGGATATAGCCAAGGACGTCGAATGGCTGTACTCAGGGAGAGTTCTGACAGATTTTCCTGATCGAGCATTTCCGCATTGAGTTTGAGCACGACCTTGTAATCACCCGGTGGCAGTTCCGGCCATACAACCTTGAGCCTAGCCGTTCCGTAGGGGGCAATAGCGACCTGTTTCAATCGTTCGGTCTCAGCCGCCGATGGGGGCCAGATTGCAATCGATTTATCAGCATCAGCCTCGCCATCCCGTAGCAGGAGGACCTGGATATCATTTGGGTCGAATGCCAGGCTCTCCACATCTTGCGGTTTCTTCCAGGAAACCGAGAGCCCGCGAATAGCCTGTTCACCCCTTGTCTCACGCAGGTTGATATAGTTGGGAAGCGGCTGACACGAACCCCACGCGCAAACCGGGTTCTTCGTCTCGGGCTGCACCTCTGCAAGCAGCGAGGCGTTTGGCACAGTGGCACCGCGCACCAGGTTTAGCGGCAGATCGATAGGCGCAGGTACGGATAAGTCCAGTAACCTTAAACTGCCTTGGTAAGACTTGCCCGCCTTCATCCCAGAGACATCCAGGTTCGCTGCATCTGGCCCTTAATGTATCTTTTTACGTCGCCAATGCCGACGCTTGCCGCCCGCCCTTCGTCATCGAGAAACTCCGTCACCAAAAGTGTGATCTTCTGCTCTTCCGGCGATGCGGTTTCACCAAGTTCACCGAGAGAAACGGAGAGCCGGACCTTACCTGCATCGGTGACATGGATCAGGTAGCGACCCTCTTCTGAAGGTTGTGGCACACGAAATACCGGCATATCACGCTTCAGGGAAAGCACTAGTTGCTTGACGATTCCTGAATCGTCTGTAAACAGGATCTCACCCGTATAGGCCCCATCAGGTGCGATCGCCGTGGCATCCAAGGTTAAGGAGACCAGGGGGGATTGGGGGTCTACACGAATCTGCGTTACCGGCACCCCATCTTGCATCGGTATCAGCGTCACCGTTTTTTCGGAGGGACCCAGAAAATGGCTCACGTGAATGCCGAATTGCTTCGCCGTCGCAACACCTTCGACGATCAATTCCAATGGCAACAAACCATCACGCGGTACAGTCTTTGAAATAGGAACGACCGAACCGGGGGCGCTGATGAGCCGTATTGAAACCGCGGATGGCTCAGCGACTGCGTCGCAAACGCCCCAGAGCAGCAAAAACAGCATAATCAGAACGAACAGTCGCATTGAACTACTCCTTGTGGACACCTAATCCCCCGGTGCAGATCCGTCCAGGACGTATACTTTCACCTCACTATATCTTACCGATCTCAAGTTTCGGAGTTCAAATCGCGATTCAGACTCCGAAACTTGAGTTACCGATTTTTACTCGGAGTATAATCACGCCCCCTTATTAATCAAGGCAGCAAACGGGTGGCTGGATAGGCCCGAAAGTATCGCAAAACCAAACCCAACCTCGCAGCATCAAAAGCGTGGAATCCAGGCCAACAATCCGTCCACTGCCCAAGCCATTAGCGATCCCCGCACATCAGGGTCGCCAGGTGTATCACTTGACCCTGGGGCTGCCTCTGGTAATGTCTGAGTCCGGATTCACTGACGAATATTCCCATGAAGTACAAAGACCTGAGAGATTTCATCCGGCAACTCGAATCCCGGGGGGAGTTGAAGCGCATCAGTGTCGAAGTGGATCCAAACCTGGAGATCACCGAGATCTGCGACCGCACCCTCAGGCAGGGTGGACCCGCGCTGCTGTTCGAACAGGTCAAAGGATCCCGCTACCCGTTGCTCGGCAACCTCTTCGGCACCCCGGAACGGGTCGCCATGGGCATGGGCGAGGAGCGTGTTGAGGCCCTGCGCGAGGTGGGCCGCCTGCTGGCCTTCCTCAAAGAACCCGATCCCCCCAAGGGGATGAAGGACGCCTGGGAGAAGCTGCCGGTATTCCGCAAGGTGCTCGACATGGCCCCCAAAGAGCTGCGTAACGCCCCCTGCCAGGCGGTGACCCAGGAGGGCGACGCGGTCGACTTGACCCAGCTGCCGATCCAGACCTGCTGGCCCGAGGATGCCGCCCCCCTGATCACCTGGGGCCTGGTGGTGACCAAGGGTCCCGCCAAAGCGCGCCAGAACCTGGGGATCTACCGCATGCAGCTGCTGGGACCCAACCGGGTCATCATGCGCTGGCTGGCCCATCGGGGCGGAGCCCTGGATTTCCGTGACTGGCAAGCCGCCCATCCGGGCGAACCCTTCCCGGTGGCAGTAGCCCTGGGAGCCGACCCGGCCACCATCCTCGGCGCGGTCACCCCGGTACCCGACACCCTCTCCGAATATGCCTTCGCCGGACTGCTGCGGGGCAGTCGCACCGAGGTGGTCAAATGCCGGGGCTCTGATCTGCAGGTACCCGCCTCCGCCGAGTTCGTGCTGGAGGGCCACATCCATCCCGGGGACACCGCGCCGGAGGGACCCTACGGCGACCACACCGGCTACTACAATGAGGTGGACGACTTCCCGGTCTTCACCCTCGATCGTATCACCCACCGGGAGGACCCGATCTATCACAGCACCTACACCGGACGACCTCCCGACGAACCGGCGATCCTGGGGGTGGCACTGAACGAGGTCTTCGTACCAATCCTGCAGAAGCAGTTTCCGGAAATCGTCGACTTCTACCTGCCTCCGGAGGGCTGCTCCTATCGCATGGCGGTGGTGAGCATGAAGAAGCAGTACCCGGGGCATGCCAAACGAGTGATGATGGGTGTCTGGTCCTTCCTGCGCCAGTTCATGTACACCAAATTCGTCATTGTGGTGGACGATGATGTAAACACCCGGGACTGGAACGACGTAATCTGGGCCATGACCACCCGCATGGACCCGGCCCGGGACACCACAGTAGTGGAGAACACCCCCATCGACTACCTCGATTTCGCCTCACCGGTCTCGGGCCTAGGTTCCAAGATTGGCTTCGATGCCACCAACAAATGGCCCGGTGAAACCCAACGGGAATGGGGTCGTCCCATCCGCATGACCGATTCGGTCAAGCAGCGGATCGATCAGATTTGGGATCAGCTCGGGATCGACTAAACTACTAAGAATTATCCGGTTATCGATCAACGATCCCGAGATACGTGATAGATGGGCCGTCAGAATAACTTGGGGACGCGGCCCTGCGGAGCAACCAGAGGACAGGACAAGAAGAATGCGTACGATCATGCTGATGAATGCCAAGGGGGGGTGTGGTAAAACCACCATCGCCACCAATCTCGCCACCTATTTCGCCGACGATGGCAAGCAGGTGGCACTTGCCGACTTCGATCCGCAGAAATCGACCCTGGACTGGCTGGAAGCGCGGCGCGATTACGAAGGTATCCCGGAAATCGAGGGCATCGACGCCTTGGGCGGACCGGTAAAACCAAAAACCGGCACCCAGGTGCTGATCATGGACGCCCCGGCGGGCGTTCACGGCAAAGAGATCAACGGGATGCTGCAGAAGGTTGACACCCTGATCCTGCCGGTCTTGCCCTCCCCCATCGACATGCGCGCCTGCAGCCGCTATCTCGAAGAGCTGCTGGCGAGTGGCCGGGTCTCCCGACATCAGACCAAGATTGGCATCATCGCCAACCGGGTAAGGGAGAACACCCGCATCTACCACGACCTGGAAAACTACCTGGGGCACCTCAAGATCCCCTTCATTACCCACCTGAAAGAGAGCCAGAACTACATCCGCTCGGCGGAAAAGGGCCTGGCGCTGTTTGAACTGGCCCCGACCCAGGTCTACAACGATGTGATCCTGTGGGACCCCTTGATTCGCTGGCTGGCGGTCTGATCAGCAGTGCTACTCGTTGCCATGCTCCGTATGGCAACGAGTAGAAAGCGATCGATGAAAAATCCAACCCAACAATGGGCTGTTTCACTGTTCGCCATCTCCGGAGCATTCATTCTGTGCGGTATTGGCGGCGCAGGTATCGCGCATCTGCTGGGCCAATGGGAAACGCCCTTAGCGGGGTTCAGTGCGGCTTTTGGCGTAGTTTCCATGGCATACCTTTCTGCCCCGACTGGAACAAGCGATTTGCCGTCGCGGTATTTTTCCTGGGTGCTGTGTGCGCCTGGTTTTTCATCGGAAGCTCCTGGTTTCCGGAGCCCCATCTCGAGAAAGGCCATCATCATACCAATCTGCCTTACATAGTTACTTTGGCCGGTGGGCTTGTACCACTCGCGGTCATTTTTCTCCCACGAAACCACAATGAAATCGACCGCATTGACAACCCATAAATCATCGACATATGCTAAAGCATAGGCACCAATCATGGGCATCTTGCGAAGGCACACTCAGAACGTCATGTCCGCCTGTTCCGCAACTGTAGCAATCAAGCACTGCGCATCCCCCGGGAGTTCGAGCTGGACGGAGACGAGGCAATTCTCCGCAAAGAGGGTGACCGACTCATCGTGGAACCCATCCGCAAAGGCCACTTGCTTGCACTGCTCGAAACACTCAAGCCCCTGGAAGAACCCTTTCCAGATGTGGATGAGGATCTACCCCCACTGGATGATATCGTGCTTTGAATATGGCTTTGCGCTATCTGCTCGATACAAATATCCTTTCCGATCTGATACGACACCCCCAAGGCAGTATCGCTAAACGTATCAGCGAAGTCGGAGAAGATACCATCTGTAGCAGCATCGTTGTTGCCGCAGAACTCCGATTTGGCGCGGCAAAGTCAGGCTCCCCAAAACTATCCGAGCGGGTCGATCTGATCCTCTCTGCCTTGGAGATCCTTCCCCTGGAAGCACCGGCCGATCGCCGTTACGGAGATATCCGGCACTACCTGTCGAGCCGAGGAATACCTATTGGTCCCAACGACCTGCTGATTGCCGCCCATGCGCTTACACTGGATCTTGCTGTCGTCACCGCAAACACCCGGGAATTCACTCGCGTACCTGGGTTGAAGGTGGAAAATTGGTTGTCTGACTAAAAACATCTGTTAGAAGAACTACAAGTATGGAATTTGAGAGCACAAACTCCTAGAGAGGTCGTAAGGTTCAACCGCAGTGTGCCTTATTACTCAAGACAGGCAGGCAACCCCAGGGACAGTTCGGGGTAGGCCAGGGTCACCCCCAGCTCCTCCAACATTCTGCGGTTACTCAGACGGCGGGACTCTCCCAGATAGGAGAGCATCC
>JARRNW010000320.1:0-5053 GCA_037384565.1 Candidatus Thiodiazotropha sp. | reverse complement strand
GAGATTTTAGACTGCAGTTGTCATTTGAATAAGTGGGGTGAATAATGATCGTGGGTCATCTGCCTGCCGGGTATCTCGTATCCAGACTGGTGTTTTATCGGCTAGGCTCTCGGAATGTCACTTTGAAGTGGGTGCTGTTGGCCGGGCTGTTCGGTTCTATTGCGCCGGATCTTGATTTATTATACGCCTATTTTTTTGCGCCTGCGTATCGGCACCACCATACCTACTGGCCCCATCTTCCCATGGTCTGGGTGTCGTTTCTAATTGTCTCTATTGTACTGCAGTCCTGCGGTCTGTGGGCGCGGTTTTCTGTCTATTTGTTAGTATTTTCACTCAATGGGTTTGTGCATATGTTGCTTGACACCATTACTGGAGAGATCTGGTGGTTTGCGCCTTTTCTGGACGAGTCATTTACCTTGAATACATCAACTATGAGATATGAACGCTGGTGGATGAATATTATTTTCAACTGGGCATTTGCAGTCGAGATGGGGATTGTTGCGAGTGCGCTATACCTTGGGTATCGAGACATGCGGGTCAGACATAAACCCATAGAAGTGGGTGGGGCTAGATAGAATGAATGCTTTTCCCTTCTCGTTCAATTGTCATAATGGTTTTTAAACGGGTTATGCACATGCATGAACTGGATTTGTGCGGCGATAGGGGGAAATCATGGAGTTCCCTATGAAAATAGTTATTAATCCGAGAAATTTCGTGGGCTGGAGAGTTGTTCGTGTTACCTATGACCTGATTGTTCTTGCATTTATCTTCGTGATCGGGGTCTGGGCATATGATTTTCGAAATCCGCTTTTGATGAGTATCCGAGATATTGAAATTCCCCTGTATCTTTTTGCCATTGCCTTAGTGTGGACTATGAGTAGGGTTTGCGGGCTACCTCTTCTGAGGCGATCAAGTTCTTGGGTTATTCCGGTATTTGCGATCTGTGTTGTGTATAGCAACTATTACTATGAGAGCGCCAGGCAACGTATCTTGTCCGATCCCTCACAGCAGATACTGGAGTTGAACCGAAAGTTCATTGTTGGCTATGGTGATGTCGCTGAAGTGACAAAGTTGGCCGAAAATGGGATAGCAGGTATATTTTTAAGTCAAAGGAACATTAAAGGAGAGACATTTAAATCCTTGCAAGGGTTTATTGCGAAGCTGCAGGAGGTCAGGAAGGCTCATGGGTTGCCTGCGCTGATCGTGGCGACGGATCAGGAGGGAGGTCCGGTATCGAGACTGTCGCCTTTGATCGCCAAACAGGAAACGCTTGCGCGAATCTATCAACAAGGAAAATCAGCGTTTGAATATGGAAAGCGGCAAGGGGAATCTTTGGCGCGTTTGGGTGTGACGGTGAATTTTAGTCCGGTGGTGGATCTTATGCCGGATTTTCCGTCCAGTAGTTTTGATTTTCATACTTTGATCGGAACGCGTGCTATATCCTCAAATCCTTTGGATGTAGTGGAGTTATCTCTTGAGTACATCAGAGGGTTGGAAAGCGAAGGTGTGACAGCTACATTGAAACACTTTCCAGGATTGGCGAGAGTTCATGAGGATACGCACCATTTTTCGGCTGTATTAGATGACACGATTGATGAGTTGGGGCGCCGGGATCTCATACCATTCGAGAAACTGGCCGCTGCAACCCGATCATGGATCATGTTGTCCCATGTTACCCTTGCCGCTGTGGATTCCGGTCATCCGGTGTCAACCTCATACAAGGTTGTTCATGAGCTGCTTAAGGAAAAGCTCAAGATAGACAATATTTTGATCACTGATGATATGACAATGGGGGCAATCTATCATCGCGGGTTTTGCAAGAGTATCTGGCAGTCATTTGAATCTTCGGTAGACTATCTGCTTATTGCCTACGACTACGAAAAGTACTATGACGCAATTCAGTGTTT
Source organism: Candidatus Thiodiazotropha sp. (assembly GCA_037384565.1). Taxonomy (GTDB): domain Bacteria; phylum Pseudomonadota; class Gammaproteobacteria; order Chromatiales; family Chromatiaceae; genus Thiodiazotropha. Next base: position 3,146 of record JARRNW010000320.1, on the reverse strand, counting down.
AGAAGGTTAACGGGATGATGGTATACTTTCTCAGATACGTCGCTGTTATTGAAAATGTGTATGTAATTTTTGATCCCATATTCGGCAGTCCGTAACGCAACTAAATGGATGCTCTCCTCTCCTTCCGGTGAACGGCCGGTATGCGGGATGACTTGAATAGAGAGAGAAAATGATCGATAAGCTGTTGTCATATTTTGCTATAACGCCCGCTGTCCTGTTGTTGAGTGCTTGTGCCTCATCGTCGGGTAGCAAGGTCTCGGAGGTTGATGTTGATACGACCAAGCCGATGGAGGTCGAAAATTTCACAACCTTTCCCGGTATTCTGTTGTTATGTAATGGCAAATGCAGTGAAGCCAGTGGCAAAGACTATTTCGCCTGGAACATCAAGTTGAGCTTTGATTTTGATTCACAAGGCAATGTCCGATTGGCGAAGAAGCAAGAGCCCGCGTTAAGCGATGATGATGATCCTGCGATGGACTCGGTCTGTGGCGAAAACGGCAGCCCGGGCAATCAGCGAAATTCCTGGTTTCCCTATACTGCGTTTTTTGTCCGTGGTGGCGAGGCAATCTCGATATCAGATGTGGATCAAAAGCAACTGAATTTGATTCGCCTCATTGATATCGAAGGGGGGCAGAAGATGGTGGTCGGCGAGCAGGCGCGTGATATTGAATGGGCGTACTATCCCTGTGTGGGGCCGAATCAAGTCGAATCAGCGTATCGGCTCGATGGTTTTCTTCCCTCAAATTCCGTTATGGATCTTATCTCCGATGACGGAGTTTCGTTGCATCTGAGCTTGCCATCTCCAATGGAACCCTTTGTGTTACTACGCTACCGCAGCGGCGCCATAATCCCGGTACCGATGCGTCCTGTGATGATTACTGTCGATTTGTTCGAGCATCGCCTTGTTGTGTACTACCAGTCAACCTTTGCAGATGTTCCGCCTCTGCGAAAGATCGAATTGCGCGCTATTCTACCCGGTCAAACGCCGGAAGAGGATGAGTCTCCAGAGCGGTTTGTTGAACGTACAGAGGCTATGTTGGGTGAATTACGCGGTTGCCCTGCACCCGTCAACCCCATTGAACCCTGCGCAACACCTGATCGAAGACCCGATATGCGCATCTTTTCACGCTGAGTGGAAGGTATTCTTGAAGCTCATGACCTGACCTAACAGCTACGCTCTAGAGTGCATAACTGTCCGGTCAGCTCGAAACTACCAGGCTCTATTTGTGACCATGATGTTCATGGTGATGTTTGTGGTGATGTTTATGGTGATCGCATTCCCTACCGAACGCCTGTTTCCAATTTCCCAGATTCAGGAATATGGTTTCTCCAGTCGCATCATCAACACCATCATTATCGGTCACGATGAAGAGTTCACCCTTACCGGTTACGGCCATGCCCTCCAGTTTTTCCGCAGTCCAGATGCTGGCCTTTTCCAGGTCGGGCAGTACGTCGCGCAGCAGAGTTTTGTCCAGGGTTTCCAGTTCCTCTCCGTAGGGCCGGAAGTCTGCCGAGGCCAGGTCGACGCCATAGATGGCTTTCAGTTCGGCTACCGGAGCGGTGCTGGTGCCCCAGCCTTTGTCCCGTTCGACCACTGCGAACTCGCCGTCAGGCAATAAAGTCAGTTCAGATAGTCCGATCCAGCCGCCATTGCCTTCGGCTTGCAGGGGATAGTGGACAAAGCTCCACTCACCGCTGGCCATATCGTAGCGACCGATTTTCGTATTCACTTTGTCGCTGTCACCCTTCTTAGGCCAGGCGCGCTGAATCGCCACATAAACCACTTCGGCGCCTGCGTCACCGGTTACCGCGATTCCCTCAATGCCGTTTTTACGACGCTCATCGACCATCTCAGAGGGGAGTGTGATTTCGGACAATACGTTGCCGTCTTTGTCTGTCTTCAGAACCAGGTTGGGTCTGCTGTTGGCATTTCCTTCACTACCCAGCCAGAAGTTACCGTCAGGCCCCATCGCTATACCTTCAAGATCGAGACTTTCGGATGCGCCGCTTACTTGAGTCCGGTTGACGATTTTTGCGGGTTTACCACTTACGTCGATAGTGTAGATAAAACCTTTGGCGAGAAAAGAGTCGCTCACTGCGTAAACGGTATCAGCGTCATCTTTGTCCCCAGCCATACCGGATAAAGCCACCCATGGGATGGGTGCGTCATCCTTGTACACGGACTCGATCATTGGGTAAGCGGGCTGTTCGAAAGAGACGCCGTAGATGTTGACCATGGTGGGTATGCCCGCATCGGCAACGTTCGATTCAGTAGAGGCGATAAACAGTCCTTTACTGGGCACGGCTTTCAAGCCCTCTGGCCCTAAGCCCGTAGGTACGATCTGAATGGGTTTGGGATAACCGCTGGTGACATCGTAGATACCTACCATATTGCATCGCTCGGAACCTACAAACAACAAAGTCCGATATCCGTATTTACCGGTCTCAACGCCTTCCGGTTCACAGCCTTTGTTTTCAGAGCGGCCTTCGTTGTAGTGACCCGCTGAGGCCAGCCAGTGCTCGAATGACTCGGCAGACTCATAGTGAATAGAGCCATCCTGATGAAACAGGGTGAAGCTGCGGCTGCCGACGCTTGGTTAGACTGCTGTTGAATTTGATGAGATCGTCTTCGGTGCTATCAACCCGATCGATGTCCACGGAACCGGCAGAAAAGTGATTGATGACTTTACCGGATATCATGTCGACTATTGCCAGGTAATTGTTTTCCTGAAAAGAGATGACTGCTTCATTCTCTCTGTTGATGTCGACATACTCAGGCTCCAGATCATCACCAGAGGGCGCGGCGGCGGCAACAGGTGACAGGTCTGCAGCTCGAATGGTCCAGCTGGCTACATCGCCGATCATATCAACGATCAGCAGTTCTCCGGTGGGTGCCTGTGGCAGTAAACCACCGTTACTGTCTTCATCGCGCTCGTTTTCCAGTACGATGGCCGCACGCAGGTGATCTGGTGCCAGCGCCAGGGAGTCGGGTTGTCCGCCCAGGTCATATTCGGCTACAACCGTCTGGCTGGAGCGATTCAAAACCAGTAATTTTCCAGTCGGAGCGCTATAGTTTGCCGAGGTATTGACGCCTACGAGTACCCACTGGCCATTGATGATCAGACTGGTGGGTTCGCCGCCCACAT
>JARRNW010000319.1:4639-6396 GCA_037384565.1 Candidatus Thiodiazotropha sp. | reverse complement strand
GAAAACATTAGTAGAAATATGTGGATGAGATATTTCATATTACATAACGATTAGGGTAAACGGCGCGCGCTGTTTGCGCGTCCGAGCCCGCGATTTGTGCGGGCGATTTTGACCCGCTTGTTATGTGTTTTATTCATACTTTACCCACTGAACTGGAACATTTTTGTATTGTTCCGGCAACAGACTCTTTGCTTCATTTATTGATGAATAATCACCGTCTTGTTCTGTTTCCCAGTTTTTGTCACAACTAAACCTATATATGACACTAGAATCGGAATACTGGCATATAGCTAACCCATAAATCTCTGCAGAAACATCACTTCCACCAGAATACATTACTACACCAAATGGTTCGTCACCTGACCATGCCCACTCTAAAACTCTTGCACCATCTATTTCTTTCGGTGGTTTCATATTTTTTTACACATAACATTGAGTAGCAGGCAATTCGCCTGTTAACCCGTATATCCGCCTGTTCGGCGTGCAAATCGCCCAGAAAATCAACAAATTAGTCGCAAAGCGGGCGAAAGATATACAAGAAAACGGGCACATCGCCTGTTAGTTGTTTTAGTAAGGGGGGTTGAAAATACTGGATCAACCTCCCTGTTTCGTTTTATTTGTATACCAAAAAACAGCAACTTACCAGTCTATTTTGGTATCTCTCGTTCTCCGTTAGAAGTTTTCCAGCTGGAATTTCCGTGCAATTTGCATACGTTCATTTGACCTGAAATGGGAATTAAATTATTCTCCTGTCGAAAGGAAACAAAAAGAGAACAAAAGCATGGATGATCAAGTCAATAATTCGCCTTTTTTGCAGGAAGTTGTCAGTCAGATTCGGGTCCGCCACTATAGCCGACGTACAGAAGAAGCCTACCTGCACTGGATCAAGCGCTACATCTATTTTCATAAGAAACGTCATCCAAGAGAGATGGGCGGCTGCAACCCAGAACCTGGCACTTAATGCCTTGGTATTCCTGTATCGACATGTTCTGCAGCGACCGCTGAAGGAGATTCACGGTGTGGTCAGGGCGAAAAAACCTCAGAGGCTCCCGGTGGTTCTGAGTCGAGAGGAGGTCGCCCGGGTGCTGGCCCAATTGCAGGGCCAGTATTGGCTCATTGCATGCCTTCAGTACGGCTCAGGACTGCGGTTGATCGAAAGTGTGAGATTGCGTGTTATGGATCTCGATTTTGAACATCGTGCCATTTTCGTGAGAAACGGTAAGGGTGGGAAGGATCGGGTTGTTACTTTGGCCGATGAGTTGATTACTCCGCTGAGGAGGCACCTGGAGGTTGTACGTACACAACATGAAAGGGACTTGGCCGAAGGGTTTGGATCGGTCTATCTGCCTCATGCGTTGGCGAAAAAGTATCCGAACGCCGAGCGCGAATGGAAGTGGCAATATCTGTTTCCCGCAGGTCAGCGCGGTATCGATCCACGTTCTGGCGCAAAACGCCGACATCATCTGGATGAGAGTTGTGTCAGAAAGGCGGTTACCGGCGCGGTCAGGGCTTCGGGTATCGATAAAAAGGCAAGCTGTCATAGCTTGCGTCACTCCTTCGCCACACATCTTCTCGAACGGGGGCAGGATATCCGCACCGTTCAAGAGCAGTTGGGCCATAAGGACGTGCGGACAACCCAGATCTATACCCACGTCATTCAGCGTGGAGGTTCGGCTGTTCGCAGTCCCTTGGGGGATGTTCTGTCAAAAGTCTGAATTAAACGCCTGCAAATTATCAATCTGTCATCGGATCCTGTA
>JARRNW010000319.1:0-4610 GCA_037384565.1 Candidatus Thiodiazotropha sp. | reverse complement strand
CTCGCCGCCCGATGCATCTCCATCCCGGCCTTACGCATCCCCTCGGGCATAAACGGTGCCATATGCTCCGCGCCATGGGCAGCCAATGAACTCATCCCAAGCCGTTGCTCCGCCAATTCCCCGGCGGCGTCCAACTGTTCATCGGCCATCAGCTCAAGCATCCGGTTGATCGTCTCCAGGTGTTCCCGCATATTCGCCATCATGTGCTGTTGCATCCGTTCGGGCAGCTCGACCCATATGCGTTTGTCCTCACCGGCAAGTGATGCGGCTGAGAGCCCCAGCAGCAGTCCTGTTGCCAGCCATCGGGTTATTATCTGTTTACGCCCGCTATCCCGGCTCACGATTCCCCCGTTTCGGATTCTTTCTGCGCCACCGCCAGGTGCGCCAACTGCTCATACAACTGGTACTTGGTCTTGATCTGCTGTTGCGCTTGCCTGAGAAAACGCTCCGAGGCCTCCGGGTTGATGCGTTGCAGGACGCTGAAGCGGGTCTCGGTGGCGGCGAAATCCCGGTAGGGGATGGAGGGTTCCTTGGAGTCCATCTTTAGCGGGTTTTCACCGGCCTGGGTGCGCCGCGGGTCGTAACGGAACAGGGGCCAGTGGCCGGCGTCTACGGCCATCTCCTGTTGGCGGATGTTGTTGGCCAGGTCGACGCCGTGGGCGATGCAGGGTGAGTAGCAGATGATCAGGGAGGGGCCGTCGTAGGCTTCGGCTTCGAGAAAGGTGCGCAGGGTCTGTACGTCCTTGGCGCCGAAGGCGACCTGGGCGACATAGACGTTGCCGTAGGCCATGGCCATGAGGGCCAGGTCTTTTTTGTTGCTGGCTTTGCCGCCGGCGGAGAATTTGGCCACCGCGCCCAACGGGGTGGCCTTGGAGGTCTGGCCGCCGGTGTTGGAGTAGACCTCGGTGTCGAGCAGCAGGATGTTGACGTTGCGCCCGGTGGAGAGCACGTGGTCGAGGCCGCCGTAGCCGATGTCGTAGGCCCAGCCGTCGCCGCCCACCAGCCAGACGCTCTTTTTCGCCAGGCTGTCGGCGGTGGCCAGCAGGCTGCGCGCCTCGGGGGTGCCGAGGGTGCGCAGTTTGGCCTTGAGGGTTTCGATGCGGGCGCGCTGCTCGAAGATGGCCGGTTCGCTGTGCTGGTCGGCGTTGAGCAGGGCGTCGGCCAGGTCGTTGCCGATCTCACTGCGCAGGGCGGTTACCAGTTCGCGGGCGTGGTCGGTCTGTTTGTCGATGGCCACTCGCATGCCGAGGCCGAACTCTGCGTTGTCTTCGAACAGGGAGTTGGACCAGGCCGGTCCCCGGCCTTCCGGGTTGGTGGTGTAGGGGGTGGTGGGCAGGTTGCCGCCGTAGATGGAGGAGCAGCCGGTGGCGTTGGCGATGATCATGCGGTCGCCGAACAGTTGGGTGGCGAGCTTTACGTAGGGGGTTTCGCCGCAGCCGACGCAGGCGCCGGAGAACTCGAACAGGGGTTGCATGATCATGGCCCCTTTCAGAGTGGTCTCCTTGAGTTTGGTGCGGTCGTACTCGGGCAGACTGACGAAGAAGTCCCAATGGGGCCGCTCCTGCTCTTTGTAGGCGGGGTCGGCTTCCATGTTGAGGGCCTTGCGCTTGGGATTCTGCTTGTCCCGGATGGGGCAGATTTCAACGCATAACCCGCAGCCGGTGCAGTCGTCCGGGGCGACTTGGTAGGTGATATGGGTGCCGGGTTCGAAGTCTTTGCCGCCCTTAACCTGGGTGTGCAGGAAACCTTCCGGGGCTTCGGCGGCGAGGGCTTCGGGGAATACCTTGGAACGGATCGCCGCATGGGGACAGACCAGGGGGCACTTGCCGCAGTGGGTGCACAGGTCCATCTCCCATTTGGGCAGTTGCAGGGCGATGTTGCGTTTTTCGTAGGCGGTGGTGCCCAGGGGCCAGGTGCCGTCGGCGGGCATCAGGCTCACCGGCAGGCTGTCGCCCTTGCCGGCGATGATCTGTGCGGTGACCTGTTGGACGAAGGCGGGGGCGCTCTGGGGTACCACCGGTTTGCGGGTCAGGTCGTGGGTGACTGATTGGGGCACCGGGACCTGGTGCAGGCCCGCCAGGGCGGCGTCGATGGCGGCGTAGTTGCGCTCCAGCAGACGCACGCCCTTCTTGCCGTAGGTCTTCTTCACCGCTTCCTTGATCAGGGCGATGGCCTTGTCCTGCTCCAGTAGTCCGGAGATGGCGAAGAAGCAGGTCTGCATGATGGTGTTGATGCGCCGTCCCATGCCGGTCTCGTCGGCGATCTTGTAGGCGTCGATGGTGTAGAAGCTGAGTCCCTTGTCGATCATCTGCTGCTGCATGTGTCCGGGCAGGCTGTCCCAGACCTGGTCCGGCGGGACTGCGGTGTTGAGCAGGAACACGCCTCCCGGGGCGGCCTTGTCGAGCATGTCGTAGCGGTCGAGGAAGATGGGCTGGTGGCAGGCGACGAAGCTCGCCTGGTTGTCGCCGATCAGGTAGCTGGAGTCGATCGGTTTTGGGCCGAAGCGCAGGTGGGAGACGGTGACTGCGCCGGATTTTTTTGAATCGTACTGGAAGTAACCCTGGGCGAAGTTGTCGGTCTGCTCGCCGATGATCTTGATCGAGTTCTTGTTCGCCGAGACTGTGCCGTCGGCTCCCAGACCGTAGAACACACAGGCGGTGACCCCCTGGGTGGCGGCGGGGCGGAAGGTGGGGTCCCAGTCGATGCTGGTGTGGCTCACATCGTCGATGATGCCGATGGTGAAGGGGTGTTTGGGGCGTTCGTTACGCATTTCGTCGAACAGGCCCTTGACCATGGCCGGAGTGAACTCCTTGGAGGAGAGGCCGAAGCGGCCTCCGGTGATGCGGGGCATTTGTGCGATGCGCCCGTCGCTGAACGCCTGGGCATAGGCCCCCAGTACGTCTTTGTAGAGGGGTTCGCCGTCCGAGCCGGGCTCTTTGGTGCGATCGAGCGCGGCGATCTTGCGGGCGCTGGCGGGGATCGCGTCGAGCAGACGTTTGGGGTCGAAGGGGCGAAACAGCCGTACCTTGACCATGCCCACCGACTCGCCCTCGGCGGCCAGGTGTTCCACCGCCTCCTGGGCTGCGCCGATGCCCGATCCCATGAGCAGGATGACCCGATCGGCTTGGGGATCGCCGACATATTCGAATAGGCCGTAGTGGCGTCCGCTGAGTTTGGCGAAGCGTTCCATGACGGCTTCGAGTTTGTCCGCTACCTGATCGTAGAAGGGGTTGACCGATTCCCGGCCCTGGAAATAGACATCCGGGTTTTGCGAGGTGCCGCGTATCACCGGGTGGTCGGGGGAGAGGGCGCGCTCCCGGTGTTGGGTTACCAGTTCGTCGTCGATCATCGCCCGGACCGTGGCGTCACTGGGTAGGGCGATCTTGCACACCTCGTGGGAGGTGCGAAAGCCGTCGAAGAAGTGCAGGAAGGGGATGCGGGTCTCCAGGGTTGCGGCCTGGGCGATCAGGGCGAAGTCGGCCACTTCCTGCACGCTGGCGGAGCAGAGCATGGCGTAACCGGTGGCCCGGCAGGCCATCACGTCGCCATGGTCGCCGAAGATCGACAGGGCCTGGGCGGCCAGGGAACGGGCCGAGACATGTAGTACTGTCGGGGTCAGTTCACCGGCGATCTTGTACATGTTGGGGATCATCAGCAACAGGCCTTGGGAGGCGGTGAACGAGGTGGATAGGGATCCCGCCTGCAAGGCTCCGTGCACGGCGCCCGCCGCGCCCGCTTCGCTCTGCATTTCGATGACGTCGGGGACCGTGCCCCAGAGGTTCTTGATTCCCTTGGCGGACCACTCGTCTGACCATTCACCCATCGGGGAGGCGGGGGTGATGGGGTAGATCGCAATAACCTCGTTGGTCATGTGGGCGATGTGAGCGGCGGCTTCATTGCCATCGATGGTGACCATTTTATCAAGCATGGGTTTACATCCTGATTCGTTTTTATGGGTGTTGGCGTGGGCTGGCCGGGGCCAATTGTCTTTCAATATATAGCAGTTCCTGTCTCATTCCGAACCCCTTTTCGGAGAATGGTTTTCTGTCTTCGGCCACTCGGCTTGCGTGGACCCTTATATGGATCAGTGTTGAATTTGGATCCAGATCAACTGTAGGTGAAAAATCCTTATTCTCTACCTAGCCGACTTGGCTTTTTATGCTAGCTTTTAGGAGTATCGAAGGGATCGAGACCAAGGCTTGATAAAACTCAGGTTCCTGTTGCGGAGCATTACCTTCCCGGGTTCCGGGTAAGTCACACGGATTACGATAGCATTCATGAGCAGGACCGGCGTGGACTGAACCAGGTCGTCTTGCTTTGGCTCGTCAAACTATCAGCTGACAGGATTGTTTGCTCTCCTGTCGCGGAGATGTCGTGAATACGCAAGATCGTACCAACAGTCGGCATCAATCGGGATTTCTGCCCCGGGAGGGATTTCAGGCCTTGCTCGATGTTCTGCACCGGGCGGGTTACCGGGTTCTGGGACCCTTGCCCCGGGATGGGGGGCTACAGTTCCAGGAGGTCGTCTCAGTCGATCAGTTTCGTCCCGGTTTGCTCAATGAGCAGCATCCGGGTCACTATCGGCTGTACAAGGGGGACGGGGAGCGTCT
>JARRNW010000318.1:0-5258 GCA_037384565.1 Candidatus Thiodiazotropha sp. | reverse complement strand
ATGTCTGTGAACCCGAGTGTCCCAATGGGGCCATCACTCAGGGAGATGAGATCTACGAGATCGACCCTGATCTGTGCACAGAATGTGTCGGTCACTATGAATCATCGCAATGTGTCGAGGTATGCCCGGTGGACTGCATTCCCAAGGATCCGGAGCATGAAGAGAGTTACGAAGCACTGTATGCGAAATACCTGAAAATCACCGGTGATTCGGAATAGATGCCCCAGGCAGAGACCCGTTCCAATAAGGCTCCCTTGTGGAGCCTTATTTATTTGTGGCTGATTGATTGGGTGCCGTGGGTCGGCTCGCGGTTACCGGGCCATCGTCGCACCGGGTCCCGAATTACATCCAGGTTTCTGCGGCGCCTGGTGAGTCTGTTTGTCCTTTGTGGGATTGGCGGCCTTATCAACACCGCGCTGGCAGACGCGCCCTCTAGAGCGGCGATCGCCAGTGCCCATCCCATGGCCACCGAGGCGGGTATGGCAATACTCCGTTCCGGGGGGAATGCCTTCGACGCAGCGGTTACGGTCAGTGCCGTGCTGGGCGTGGTGGAGCCTTACAGTTCCGGCTTTGGCGGTGGTGGCTTCTGGCTGCTGCATCGTGCCGAGGATGGCCGTCAGGTGATGGTCGACGGTCGGGAGCGCGCACCCTTGTCTGCGGATCGGGACCTGTTCCTCGACGAGCAGGGTGAAGTGGTGCCCCGTCTCTCCATCGACGGTCCCCTCTCGGCGGGTATCCCGGGACTCCCCGCCGCACTGGTGCATCTGGCGCGTAACTATGGTCGCCTGCCTCTGGCGGCAACCCTGCAACCGGCCATCGAGATTGCTGAGCAGGGTTTTCCGGTCGATCCCCATTATCAACGGATGGCCCGTTGGCGTCTGGAAATATTGCGGACCTACAGTGGATCCAGAAAGCAGTTTCTTGCCCAGGCCGAGGTGCCGGAGATTGGTTACCTCGTCCAACAACCCGATCTGGCACAAACCCTGCGCCGCCTGGCTGAGCAGGGGGTTGATGGATTCTATCGGGGCGAGACGGCCCGGCGACTGGTACAGGGGGTGCGCGAGGCCGGGGGCATCTGGACGCTCGAGGATCTGGCCCGCTATCAGGTCGTCGAGCGGGAACCGGTGACGGGTACCTACAACGGTCTGCGAATCACCAGCGCCGCGCCGCCCTCATCCGGAGGGGTAGCGCTGATCACCATGCTCAATATCCTGAAGGATCGGAACTTCCACACCCGTTCCGAACCGCAACGCACCCATCTTCTGATCGAGGCCATGCGCCGTGCGTACCGGGATCGTGCGGAGTATCTGGGTGATCCCGATTTTGTCCCGGTTGCAGTGGAGCGCTTGACCCATGCCTGGTATGCCGCCGGGCTCTCACGGGATATCCGCATGGATCGCGCCACCTCTGTAGGTGATGAAGAGCCGGTATCCCTTGAGGAGGGTCGGGACACCACGCATTTCTCGATTCTCGACAAGGGGGGAAATCGTGTCGCGGCCACCCTGAGTGTCAATTATCCGTTCGGTTCCGGCTTTGTCCCTCCGGGAACCGGGGTATTGCTCAATGACGAGATGGATGACTTTTCCGCCCGTCCCGGGACGCCGAACGTCTATGGCCTGGTCGGTGGTGAGGCCAACGCCATTGCCGGTGGCAAACGGATGCTTTCGAGCATGAGTCCGACCTTTGTCGAGGATGCCGACCGGGTCGCGATACTCGGGACACCAGGGGGTAGCCGGATCATAACCATGGTGCTGCTGGCCATTCTGGATATGGCGGACGGCAAGGGTCCGGAGACCTGGGTCAGTCGGCCCAGATTTCATCATCAGTATCTTCCAAACGAGATTCAATTCGAGTCGAATGCCCTGAGCGAATCATTGCAACGGCAGTTGCGAAACATGGGGCATCGGCTGAAGCCCCTGGAGGGTGACTACGGGAATATGCAAGCCATTCTGTGGCACAGGACGACAGGTGATGTGGAGGCAGCAAGCGATCCCCGGGGGATAGGTCTGGCCCGTGTCAGCCACTGAATGGGTAAATTGAACATATCCTGGTGTCGTTAAGAGGGGATTTTTTGCTAATAAGATCTAAAAGTTTGTAATGTGGCATTGAATTTGTTCAGTTTTTAGCTCAAGCTTCGGGATCAGACGGAACCGTCTCTTGGGAAACTCTGTATCGGCGAAGAGCAACTGGACAGGTACAGAATGTCTGCCTAACAATTTAAAATTCAGTAGAGAGATCGAGATTTATCATGAAAAAGATCACGAAAATTGCCGCTATGATTCTCAGTGTCGGAATGCTTGCAGGTTGTGCCACCAACAGCAACCTGGAGGCCGATGTTGCCAATGCACAAGCTGCCGCTGATGCAGCCATGAAGGCCGCCAAAGAGGCACAGCTGGATGCCGCGACTGCTCAGGGTACTGCCGATGCCGCTCTGAAGGCCGCCAACTCCGCCAAAGACAGCGCCGAGGCTTGCAATGAGCGTTGTGGTCGGATGTCTGAAAAGGCCATGGCCAAATAAGTACTTTTGTACAAACCTGCTCGTTCAGGTTAAAAAAACCCCGCCACCACTGGTGCCGGGGTTTTTTTATGTGCTGACCGCGTTCCTTACTCCCTTCCGGCAATCTCATCGCCCTTTAACAGAAACAGGGGCATGGGCAGGCCGGTTTTCTGGTCCGCGTAGAAGCGCAATTGATCCCAGTCGGGCCGCCGATTATCCGACAACAGTTTGCTGATCACCGCATCGACCAGTTCGGTGTGATTGTGCCCTTTCTCCTGAACGTACTCCGCCAGCGGGGGGTGCACCTGGACATACAGGTCGCCGTTGTGCCAACCCGCCTTGTAGGGCTTGTCGATGATTTGCACGGGTACGCCTACATCCACCTCATTGAAGAACTGTTCAATATTTTCGGGATAGAGGCGAATACAGCCGTGACTGACCCGCATACCGACGCCATAAGGCTTGTTGGTGCCGTGCAGCAGGTAGCCGTTCAGGTCCAGATAGATTGCAAATTCACCCAGTGGATTGTCGGGTCCGGGGGGGAACACAGAGGGGAGCGGATCTCCGTCTTCCTCGTGTTCTTTGAGAATCGACTCCGGTACCTTCCAGGTCGGGTTTGCCTTTTTGCCAATCACGCGGCTCTCACCGGTAGGGGTGCTCCAACCCTCACGTCCGATACCGATGGGGTAGGTGATGACAACCGGGCGATCCTTGGGGAAATAGAACAGTCGCAACTCCGCGAGATTGATGATGATACCTTCCCGGGGGCCGGGAGGCAGAATGTACTGCTGGGGTATGACAACTTCCGTACCCTCTCCCGGCAGCCAGGGGTCCACCTTGGGGTTGGCGGCCGCCATTTGGCGATAGCCGATATCGTAGATACGGGCGATATCCGAGAAGGTCTCTTCGTAGCGAGTGGTTATCTTGAAAGTCTGGCCAACCAGATCATCCCCTTCTGGAGGAAGGTCGAAGGTTACGCCCAATGACCACAATGGGGTCAATAGGAGAAGCAATAACAGTGGGATGCGCGCGTGTAACATGTCTGTGAACGGTATATATCGTCTCGCCGGTTGCCGATACAGCACCAAGTCTCCTGTGTATGCCGAAGCAGGTGTCGTCTCCCGTCCCTGGCTCGGTATCCACTGCCAGCAGCTGTGCCCGGTGGGTCGCTGCAGTGTGTTGTGGAGTTGCCAAAATCCGTGAATATCACAAATAGTGTAACCGACATCAACGCTTTATAGTTGGGAAATATCGGTCACTTCCGCGATCTGACCCACGCAATCGGTAAAGGTTCGGGGGTACAGGTCGATAGTCTGAATACGGTTCCTGTACGTGTGACCATACGGGTAACCTATCATCAGGCACCGTGAAAATGCCAAGACATCCGATGTGTTCAACCTGCATTTTGAAGTGTTGTGATCGCGGTTCAATGGGGGCGGTTGCCGGATCTCACCTGAAATCCGTAGGGCATAGGAAAAGGCATGAGGCGTATCGCGTTGATCAATCAAAAGGGTGGTGTCGGTAAAACCACGATTACCACCAACCTGGGGCATGCCCTGGCGTTGGCGGGCCATCGCGTGACGGTGATTGATCTGGATCCACAAGGTCAACTGGCTTCGAATTTCGGACTGTTTCGTGCGCCACAGAAAGGTATCGACCGAGTATTGCTGAATGAGCTGGAGCTGTCTTCCGTGCGGCAGGGTGTGCGTGATCTCCTGACCCTGATTCCAGCCGGGAGTCGGCTCCAAGAGGTAGAGTATCTTCAAGATGGGGGCTCGAGTCGTGCCCATCTGCTGCGTCAGGCCCTCGAGAGCCTGTCGTTGGATCAGGATTTTGTCTTGTTTGATTGCCCACCTTCCGCCGGACTTCTGGTGATGAACGCCATATTCGCTGCAGATGAGGCATTGATCCCGGTGAGTGGCCTGGGGCTGTGGATGGTGCTCAACCGTTTCTTTCCCCGCCGCAAGCTCTGCCAGGAGGTTGAGGGTAAATTACGCCACCATTTCGCCCAACAGCTACTGGAGATACCGATCAAGGAGTCCGCGGTGATCGCTGAGTGTCCGGGTGTGGGGCGAACGATTTTCGAGTATCGCCCGAGCAGTCATTCGGCGAAGGAATTCCGTCAATTGGCCGAGGAGATTCTGTCTCGGAAACCAAATGGTTTAGTATGAGACGCGCTCGGTCCATGCAATGGACAGAATAATGGTCACCTGGATGAAGCGAAGCGGGATCCAGGAACCACTCCGTTATCCCGGATTTCGCTTCGCTTTATCAGGCTATAAGTGAGTGAAATATGTCCATATCCAGTGAACTTTCGGCCGACGAAAATACCGTCACCATCAAGATATCCGGACGGTTCGATTTTTCCACCCATCAGGAGTTCATGCAGGCCTACAAGGCGCACCCCAAAGGCGAAAAAGCCTTTATCGTGGATCTGGCGCATGCAGAGTATCTGGATAGCTCGTCCATGGGGATGCTGCTGCATCTGCGTGAAAACTGTGTCTTTTGGTACTTACGGGTGGTATTGGGCGTCGCCAATGATGCGTTGCGTGTCTTTTTGTCCTTTGCCAATTTCGAAAAACTGTTTCAGATCGAGTGATGAACGATCTGTTGGAAAGCGGTGCACAATCGCGGTGCTTTCCGGTATGCTTCCCCCTTTTTTCCAGGGGACTGCCTTCATGGGTTTCAAATGCGGTATCGTCGGCCTGCCGAATGTAGGAAAGTCGACCCTTTTCAATGCCTTGGTCAAGGCATTGAAAAG
>JARRNW010000317.1:0-4624 GCA_037384565.1 Candidatus Thiodiazotropha sp. | reverse complement strand
CCGTGAGCGCAGCGAACTCATCCACTCAAAACTCAACACTTAAAACTCAAAACTTTTCAAACCATTGCTCAATGCTCACACCCACCACCCTATGGCGGAGCATAGTAGGTAATCAGGTATCATTAATGCCCCTCCACCCCCATCATGCGTAACCTGAACGATGTATTGAACAAACGCAGTCATCTGCGCAAACTGGGGCAACGTCTGGCGGAAAATGCCGAACTGCTTGAGCGGGTGCGGAGCTGCCTGCCCCCTCCCCTGGACCAGCAGGTTCGGGCGGCGGTCATGCACAACGGCTACCTGACCCTGTTCACCGAATCTCCGGTTTGGGCCAGCCGGTTACGCTATATCGCGCCACAACTTCAGCGCAACCTGATGGGGAAAGGGGTACCGACAACCCGGGTACAGGTCCGTATCACCCATGAATCGGTGGCGCCGAAACGAGTTCGCGTTCGACGATTGGAAGCGATGAGTGAACAGAGCAGTGAATCCCTGCGTCTGACCGCGGAAAGTCTTTCAGACAGGGACCTGAAACAGGCCTTGCTGAGGCTGAGCAGGCATGTGACGCGGGATTAACCCGCGTCCTGACGTTCAGGTAACGGTCAGATGGGCAGGTTTCATATAAGAGATCGGAGCATCCTCCGGCTCGTCGAAGGTGATCTCCTCCCAGGCATCCTCCTGGCGGATCAGCTCCCGCAACAGGCGGTTGTTCAGCGCATGCCCCGACTTATGACCACTGAATGCACCGATCAGGCTGTGGCCCAGGAGATACAGATCGCCAATGGCATCGAGTATCTTGTGCTTGACGAATTCATCTTCATAGCGCAGGCCATCCGCGTTCATGACCCGATAGTCATCCACCACGACGGCATTGTCCATACTGCCACCCAGAGCCAGCTCCTTCTGCCTCAGCATATCGAAATCGCGCAGAAAGCCAAAGGTACGTGCCCGGCTGACCTCTCTGACAAAGGAGGTAGATGAGAAGTCAACCGTGGCGTACTGGGTGCGTTCCTTGAAGGCGGGATGGTCGAAGTCAATGGAAAAGGAGACCTTGAAACCATCGAAGGGCTCGAAACTGGCGCGTTTATCTCCCTCCTTGACCTCGACCTTGCGCTTGATCCGGATGAACCGTTTGGCCTTGTTTTGCTCTTCCACCCCAGCGGATTGAAGCAGAAACACAAAAGGACCAGCACTGCCGTCCATGATCGGCACCTCGGCGGCGCTCACATCGACGTAGGCATTATCGATACCCAGGCCGGCAAAGGCCGACAGCAGGTGCTCCACTGTGGAGACCCGCACCCTGTCATGCATCAGTGTGCTGGAGAGGCGGGTATCGCCTACGTTTTCCGCACAAGCCCGGATTTCAACCGGGGGATCGAGGTCGACGCGTCGGAATATAATTCCTGTATCCGGTGCTGCCGGTCTCAGAGTGAGATAGACTTTCTCACCCGTGTGCAGCCCCACTCCTGTGGCGCGTATCACGTTCTTCAACGTACGTTGCCAAATCATCGACTCGCAGCCCCCATACAGATTCTGGCCGGAACAGCCCCAAAAAAGGCGCGCATGCTATCACAAGCGGATCAAAATACGGAACATTTGTATCATTAACCCGCTCATTCAAGCTACTAAATTGTGTCATCACACCGTAACTGACCGGATTCTACACTAATCTGCCTGACGGCGTAAAAACGCCGGGATATCCAGATAGTCCAGATTTCCATCCGCCGTGGCCGCGGTCGCGGAACGGTTGTTTTGGCCATTTCTCAGTACCGTGGGCCGGTCCAGTTCACGATAGTCATCCGGCATTTCCTTCGGGTCCTCGCTCTCGACCAACTTGACGGGCTTGAGTTCTTCGACTTTTGGAGCCTTCGGCAGTTCCGCCTTACCCCGTTCACCCAGTCCGGTGGCGACCACGGTAACCCGCATATCATTACCCATGTCAGGATCGATGACCGTGCCGATGACCACGGTGGCATCGTCGTCGGCGAACTCGCGTACCGTGGTGCCGACCTCGTCGAACTCGCCAATGGCCAGATTCAGGCCCGCGGTGATGTTGACCAGAATGCCCTTGGCCCCCGCAAGGTTCACGTCTTCCAGAAGCGGACTGCGGATTGCCCGTTCCGCTGCCTCACGGGCACGGTTGTCCCCGGACGACTCGCCGGAACCCATCATCGCCGCGCCCATCTCGGACATGACGGTCTTGACGTCCGCGAAGTCCACGTTGATCAGTCCGGGACGGGTGATCAGTTCAGCAATCCCCTGTACCGCATGCAGCAGCACATCATTGGCGGCCTTGAAGGCGTTGAGCAGACTCATCTCCTTACCCAACACCGCCAATAGTTTTTCGTTGGGGATGGTGATCAGGGAATCCACGTTCTTGCCCAATTCCGCCATGCCATGCTCGGCAATCTTCATGCGCTTGCCGCCTTCGAAGCCGAAGGGCTTGGTGACCACCGCCACGGTGAGAATCCCCAGATCCTTGGCGACCTGCGCCACCACGGGCGCAGCCCCGGTGCCGGTACCACCCCCCATGCCGGCGGTGATGAATACCATGTCCGCCCCGGTCAAGGCCTCCTCGAGACGTTCCCGGTCTTCCATTGCCGCTTGCCGGCCAATATCCGGATTGGCTCCAGCCCCGAGACCCTTGGTGATATCGGAACCGAGCTGCAGCAAGGTACGGACTTCGCTGCTGCGCAGTGCCTGAGCATCGGTATTGGCACAGATAAAATCCACGCCTTCGATGTCACCGGTCAACATATGGTTGACCGCGTTGCCGCCACCACCGCCGACACCGATCACCTTGATCACAGCATTCTGACTGTGTGTATCCATTAACTCGAACATTGTCTACCTCCGATTCTGTTGCGCCTAAACAGATGTCAAAAAATTGTTTAAAAATTGCCTTGGAACCAGTGTTTCATGCGTTCCCAAATCGCCTTCAATCCGCCCTCGTTGGCCAACTCCCTGCCGCCTTGGGTTCGATTGTTCTGCCCGAACTGCAGCAGCCCCACCCCGGTTGCGTAGATGGGATTACGCACCACATCCGCAAGTCCAGTCACATACCTGGGCACCCCCAGGCGCACCGGCATGTGAAAAACCTCTTCTGCCAGATCCACCACACCTTCCATCTTCGAACTGCCGCCGGTAAGCACCACACCCCCGGCAATCAGATCCTCAAAGCCGCTGCGCCGCAGTTCGGCCTGAATCAGGGTCATCAACTCCTCGTAGCGGGGTTCCACCACTTCCGCGAGGGTTTGACGCGAGAGCCTGCGCGGTGGACGTTCACCGATACTGGGCACTTCGATGGTTTCCTCGCTGGTGGCCAGTTGGGTCAATGCGCAGGCGTATTTGATCTTGATCTCTTCGGCATGCTGGGTCGGGGTGCGCAGCGCCACCGCAATATCGTTGGTTACCTGGTCGCCGGCGATGGGAATCACCGCGGTATGGCGAATCGCCCCGCCGGTGAATACCGCGATATCGGTGGTCCCACCGCCGATATCAACCAGGCAAACGCCCAGCTCCTTTTCGTCGTCGCTGAGTACGGAATAGCTTGAGGCCAGCTGCTCGAGGATCAGATCATCCGCCTCCAGTCCACAGCGACGCACACACTTGACGATGTTCTGCGCCGCACTGACCGCTCCGGTGACCATGTGTACCCGGGCCTCCAGCCGTACCCCGGACATCCCCACCGGATCGCGGATGCCTTCCTGCTCGTCGATGATGAACTCTTGGGGCAGGATGTGCAGAATCTTCTGATCCGCGGGAATCGCCACCGCGCGCGCCGCGTCGATCACCCGTTCCACATCGCTTTGACTGACCTCCTTGTCCTTGATCGCCACGATACCGTGGGAATTGAGACTACGAATATGGCTGCCCGCGATGCCCGCATAGACCGAATGGATCTCACAACCGGCCATTAGCTCAGCCTCCTCCACGGCGCGTTGAATCGATTGCACCGTGGATTCGATGTTGACCACCACACCCTTCTTCAATCCCCGGGATGGATGGGAACCGATACCGATGATTTCAATGCCGTTATCCGGCTTGATCTCACCAACGATCGCCACCACCTTGGAGGTCCCGATATCCAGGCCGATGATCAGATTTTTCTCACTTCGTTTCGTCATTACTCCTACCCGCGTGTTTCGCTTGTAGTCTTCGTCTGGTTCCGGTGGTGCCAGGCACCACTCATTTCCCGATCCCCGCCCTGCAGACCCGCCTGACGCTCATCCCCTTTCTCGGGCAGCATCTGCCAATGCACGGCGAAACCGTTGCTGTATCTCAGATCCACCGTATCCAGCCGGCGCTCTGACTCCTGACTTATCAGGTCGGGGTAAAGCTGCACAAAACGGGTCAGTCTTGACATCACATCCCGGCGGCCCAGTTGCAGTGTCAACCCATTGTTCGTCTCGATCCGCCTAGCCTGTCGCGCGTCCACCCGCAGATCGCTCACACGCAAACCGACGGTCTGTAACAGGGTGTCCATGCGCTGGTACTCCTGAGTGATGCTCCTGGCATGCTGCGCTTCACCCTTGAGGGTTGCGAGTCCTTCCAGGTGAGGCAGGATCTTTGGCCGGAATACCACCCCCTCTCGACTCACCAGCGCATCTTTGCCCCAATAGGC
>JARRNW010000316.1:0-4627 GCA_037384565.1 Candidatus Thiodiazotropha sp. | reverse complement strand
GGTCTGCAGGACCTGGCCCGGCAGCATGGGCGGGAACTGCCACTCCTGGAACTCTCCTCGGTGGCCTCGGATGGTTCGAGCCGGGGTCTGATCCACTCTCCGGTGGGGAAAAATCAGCAGCCGGTGACGAAATGTGTGGATTTCGAACATATCGTCGATGAGACCCTCGCTGGACGGATCGATTTTGCCCTGCTCAAGTTCTGTTATATCGACATCGACCGGAACTCAGACGTGGATGTCTTGTTCGCCGAGTATCAGCGCGCCATGGTCGGATTGATGGCCCGTCATCCCGGAATGACCTTCGTGCCCTTGACCGTACCCCTGCGACACAGTCCCAGTGGCCCCGGGGTCTGGTTGAGGGAATTGCTGGGGCGTCCCAACAACAACAAGCTGGACAACGTCAAACGCAACGCTTTCAACCGACGGCTGAAGGCAGTCTATGGCGAAGATAAGGTGGTCGATATCGCTGCCAGCGAATCGACCTATGCGGACGGCCGTCGGGAGGCCTTCCGTCATGACGGCGATACCTGGTTTTCCCTGATCGGTGACTACACCTCGGACGGAGGTCACCTCAACGAGATCGGACGGCGTTGGGTGGCACGGGATTTCCTCCGCCAGCTTGCGCGGATCATTCGTGGCGGTTCCTGAGGAGATTTGATGTTTGAGCGATCCTTGCCCAATGGGGTTATGTTCAATGCCTACCCGGACAGTATAGGAGACAAACTCAGCGATACCGTTTCACTGTTGCAGCGGCCGGAACTGCACAACGCCTTTTCTCTCTTCTATATCCTGCCTACCTTTTTCCAAAGCGATCTGGATCGCGGTTTTTCCATCAACCGTTATGAGCTCAACGAAGATCTGGTTTCGGAAGCGGATCTCCAAGCCCTGAAAAAGTTGAATATCGTGCTCAAATTCGACCTGGTGTTGAATCACCTTTCGGTGCGTTCTCCCCAGTTTCTGGACATGTTGGCGAAGGGAGATCAATCGCACTACCGAGACTTTTTCATCGATTGGAATCGATTTTGGGAAGGTGAAGGCGAGATGGGCGAGGAGGGGTATATTGTTCCAAACGAGGCGCACCTCAATCAGTTGTTCATGCGTAAGCCGGGGCTACCCATCCTGTTTGTTCGTTTTCCCGATGGCTCGGAACGCCCCTATTGGAATACCTTCTATCAACAGATCAACTATCGTGGGCTGGAAGCCGATGACCTCAAGCACCTTCGCATGCTCCCATCCGAGGCGGTGCAAAACATTCTCAACCTGATTAATACCAGAATTGCCGCCGGTGAGGATTTTCGACAGGTTGATTTAGGTCCTTATCAGGACTACCTGGACACGGTGGTCGATATCGTCGAATCCAAGCGGCGCTACCTGGGTCAGATGGATCTCAACGCCGAATCGGACGTGGTGTGGGCATTCTATGAGGAGACTCTGAAACGGCTGGCCGATTTCGGCGCCCGGTTGATTCGTCTCGATGCCTTCGCCTATCTGCATAAAAGGCCGGGGCTGAGCAACTTCTTCAATACCCCGGGAACCTGGGAGTATCTCGATCGCCTCAAGACCATTGCCGAGGCGAATCAGCTGACCCTGTTACCCGAAATACACGCCCAGTATGGCAAACATCTGCACACCGCAGTTGCCAAAGCCGGCTATCCCATTTACGACTTCTTCCTCCCCGGTTTGTTGCTGGACGCTCTGGATCGAGGGCGCAATACCTACCTGTTGCGCTGGATCGATGAGATTCAGACCCAGGGGATCCGCACGGTCAACATGTTGGGCTGCCACGACGGTATTCCCATGCTGGATCTGGATGGTTTTGAGACCGAGGAGGGTTACCAGCCGGGACTGCTGGATAAGAGCGAAATCGACGCCACCATCGAAGGGGTACTCAAACGGGGTGGCCGAGTGAAGAATCTGTTCGGCGCGGACGGCAGAAAGATTGCTTACTACCAGGTCAATGCCACCTACTTCAGCGCATTGGGCGAGGACGAACAGAAGCTGCGGCTGGCACGGGCCATCCAACTCTTTATGCCCGGGATTCCCCAGGTCTGGTATCTGGATCTTTTCGCCGGCAAGAACGATTATGCGGCGGCGGACAGGGGCGGGGCTGCGGGCCACAAGGAGATCAACCGCACCACCCTGACCCACGAACGGGTGACCGAAGGGCTGCAAAGCGCGGTGGTGCTCGATCAACTGGAGATGATCCGTCTGCGTAACACTGCTGCGGCCTTCAATGGCACCCTGCATGTGGTCGAGACCCCGCCGAACAGGTTGGAAATGAGCTGGTCGCTCGATGATGACAGCGTCACCTTGAGCGCTGATCTCGAGAGTAGGGACTTCACCATCAGTCACCACCCGGCAAAGGGGGAGGCGCGGTGCTACACCTATTCTGAATCCGAGATCGAAATGCGACCCGCCTGATAAGTACACAGTCGCGTCCGTTTGACCAAGGTTTTCCAATCTTTCGAGCAAACCGAGTAGGCTTCGCATTGAGAGGCGAATCCTGAGACTCCATTGACTACCTGTTCGATGGTACGCTTGATGGCCTTGGGTGATAACCCAAACGCCTTGCCCAGCCAATGGAAAGACGCCATAGAGGGTAACGTACCCACTGCTCCGTAATGCAGCACATGCTCACGATTATTATTGACGTCGGGTAGTAGATCGTAAGCCGGCGTTAAATGCCAACCTCGCTCGCTACGCATCATGGAGAAGTTCTTCAAATGGTCGTCGGTATTGCCGATCAGCGCGTTGAAAACTGCCTGCCTGAAGAGATTTCTCAAGTCATTGCCGGGTTCGTCCGATACTTGGCGAACAATATCGGCCATGTCGGCGTAGCCCAGATAGTAGTAATTCTCCGCTGCCAGCAGGGTTTTCATGCTGACAACATGATTGCGTCCCCCTTGTTCTGTGACATCGAATCGCTTAACCAGCAGTGCTGATCTCTGGCCCAGATTCAATACCGAAAATTCCGGTATCTCAATACCGGCATCCCGTGCTGTCGCCAGGGTTGCGGCTTCTACTCGAACGATGTCGAAACTGTCGTAAATCGAAGGAAGTTTCGCAAGCCAGAATGTATCACTATCCTTCACAAGTACTTTTGGGCGGGCGCCTCCAGGAGAGCTGCCAGCTACAAATAGCGGCATCATTTCATCGAAGGGTGCGTCGGGTTCCCCTTCATATTGCGCAGCCGCTGACAACAGGTCCGCTAAATCAGGCAGTTCAGCTATTTGATGCTCATCTCGCAAGACAGGTTTTGGCGTATAGGCCAAAGCCCCCATAGCTTCGACGCCCAACAAATCCAGCAGATAGGCTGCTCGTCTTTGTTGTCGTGGCACATTATGGCGCCGATAGAGGAGGGCCTGGCCCCAGGCATCCGGTAGGCTGCCCTCGAAAACACCGTGTAGACCGGTAGGTGAATCATTTCCTGCTGCCCGGAAGTTGATCGAACAGTGAGGTTGGGAAGAGGGTTTCCAGTTGGTTAAGGTCGCCATAGAGTCTGATTGCCCGAATCCAATGGCCAATGCCGGAGCCGGGTCTGCCCTGTTCCATTTGCCGATAGGTTTCCCGGCTCACGCCACAACGGTCTGCCGCATCAGCCTGGCTGTCGCCGCGGCGTTTGCGGTTGATTCTGAGCGCCCTTCCGAGTGAGTTCAGGGCGTTTTTTTCATCGTCTGTAATGCCAATCATATTAGGTATTATAGGTAAATTATTCGAAAATTGCCTAGTATTCTTGGCTAATATTTATTCGTTGTTGGAATGCTTGAGGACAGGGCAGCTGGGCAAGAGAAGAGAAACTGCACAGGGACATTGATTTGATTACTGATTCCATTGGCGTACATTTGCGGATAAGAAAAATGTCTTTGCAAATAGAATCGCAATCACAAATCCGCCGCCATGCTGTTTAGAAAGTCCGATATTGATCTCATCGCCAGTTTTACTGACTTTGGCGCCACCGGTCCGTATCAGGGCCAGATGGCTGCGGTACTCGCGGTACAGGCTCCGAGCACGCCTCACGCCACACTCATGACAGACGCTCCCATGTTCGATGCCCAGGCCGCGGGGCTGTTGCTGTCCCATCTGTGTGATCACATGCCGCCGTCCACGCTGTTTTTAGCCGTGGTGGACCCGGGGGTTGGAGGAGAGCGACAACCACTCATGGTGCGGACCCGTCGAAATGGTTTCGTGGGTCCCGATAACGGTCTCTTCGTGCCGATTGTGCAAAACGCAGAGGAGTGTGAGATCGAGGCCATTGAATGGCGACCCGAACAGCTCTCCGAGAGTTTTCATGGCAGAGATCTTTTTGCGCCGGTTGCGGCCAAATTGGCGAATGGCGAGGAGGTCAGGGGGCGCGCGCTTAACCGGGAGGCGATGTCCGGTTTTCATACGGATCTTGAGCGTAACAAGATCATCTATATCGATCACTACGGCAATGCCATGACCGGTATCGTCGCCAAAGATGTGGCTGACACCGGGGTGCTGTCTATCAATGGCCAATCGCTGCGTTATGCGCGGACGTTCAGCGAAGTACCGCAGGGAGCGCCATTTTGGTACCGGAATTCGCTGGGTCTGGTAGAGCTTGCGGTCAATCGTGACAGCGCCGCAAGTCTGCTGGGCCTCGAATTGG
>JARRNW010000315.1:0-4627 GCA_037384565.1 Candidatus Thiodiazotropha sp. | reverse complement strand
GTTTCGTCACAGGTCTCGGATGACGGTGTCAACGTTTTGAACCCATGATCGAGCCGAGAATATCTTGAATGATCTGCCGGCCCAGGTTGGAGCCGATGGCGCGAGCGACGGATTTCGCGAATGCCTCGCCGACGCTTTGGCGGTTTGAGTTACGGCCTTTGTTTAGCTTTTTCTCCTCTGCCGCCTCCCGGTCCTGTTCCTCCCGGCGTTTGAGCATCTCTTCTTCCCGTTGCTTCAGCAGCTCGTAGGCGGACTCCCGGTCCACGGCTTCCGTGTAGGTGGATTTCAGTGGGGAGCGTTCCAGGATGGTTTTGCGTTGTGCTTCGCTGATAGGTCCAAACTGGGAGCGGGGTGGGGCCATCAGGGTTTTCTCCACCATGCTCGGGATCCCCTTCTCATCCAGGGTCGAGACCAGTGCTTCGCCGACCCCGAGAGTGCCGAGGGTTTCCTCGGTATCGAAGACGGGATTCTCGCGGAAGGTCTCGGCGGCGGCTTTGAGGGCCTTGCGGTCCTTGGGGGTGAAGGCACGCAGGGCATGTTGGATCCGGTTACCGAGCTGGCCGATGACCTGGTCGGGCACATCGCTGGGATACTGGGTGATGAAGAACACCCCAACACCCTTGGAGCGGATCAACCGCACCACCTGGGTGATCTTCTCCAGCAGTGCCTTGGGTGCGTTGTTGAACAGCAGGTGGGCTTCATCGAAGAAGAACACCAGTTTGGGTAGATCGGCATCGCCCCGTTCCGGCAGCTCCTCCATCAGTTCCGAGAGCAGCCAGAGCAGAAAGGTGGCGTAGATCCGAGGTGAGTGATAGAGGGTGGTGGCGTCCAGGATGCTGACTACGCCGCGTCCTGAAAAGTCGTTTTGCATCAGGTCCTGGATACGGATCGCGGGTTCGCCGAAGAAGATCTCCCCTCCGGCCTCTTCCAGTACCAGCAGCCGACGCAGGATCGCGGTGACGCTTTGCCGGGAGACCCGACCATAGGATCGTTCGAGTTCCTTGGCATTGTCCGCCACCCAGTTCAACATGGCTCTCAGATCCTTGAGGTCGAGCAGCAGCAGTCCCTCGTCATCCGCCAGGCTGAAGGCGATTTGCAGTACCCCTTCCTGGGTTTCGTTCAGCTCCAGCAGGTTCGCCAGCAGGGTGGGCCCCATCTCGGAGATGGTGGTGCGCACAGGGTGACCCTGTTTGCCAAACACATCCCAGAAGAGTACCGGGCAGGGTTCGAAGGTATGGGATTCGATATGAATATAGTCCAACCTTTCGGTGATCTTGGGGTGCTCCTTTCCGCTCCCGGCCAGACCCGAGAGATCTCCTTTCACGTCCGCGGTGAACACCGGGACACCCAGTCGGGAAAAGGACTCGGCCAACACCTGCAGGGTGACCGTCTTGCCAGTGCCAGTTGCTCCGGTGATCAGGCCATGGCGGTTGGCCATCCCGGCGTTGAGCAGGATTTGCCGGTCGCCATTTCCACCGAGCAGGATCTGATTGTCTGACATGGTCGTGCGTCCCGTCTAATGATTTGACAGCTGTGAGCCGACGGCATTTTGGGTAGACTCGGGTCGTGTAATGCAAATGCCTCGGCAGCAATGCACCATAATCGTTAATCTACGGGGCTTCAAGACGACTGAGGAGACGCTCATGAGATGGCGGGGGCAACAGCGAAGCGACAACATCGAGGATCGCCGGGGCATGTCCTCGCCTTCTCCCCTGGGCATGGGCGGCGGTGGCGGGTTGTTGAACCTGCTGCCCATGGTCTTCAAGTTGTTCGGGTTCAAGGGCGGTTTGATCGCGGTGCTGGCAATCGGCGCCTACGGCCTGTTCAGCGGTAACCTGGGGAACATGCTCAGCGGCAGCGCGCCGGCTCCCCGGGAGAGCGGAAAACCGGTGCAACAATCGGCCCAGGAGAAGGAGCTGGTAGCGTTTGTTGCAGTGGTCCTGGGGGACACCGAGCAGACCTGGCACCAGCTGTTTCGTGACATGGGCGCTCAGTACAAAGAGCCCAAACTGGTGCTGTTTCGTGGCGCCACCCGCACCGCCTGTGGTTTCGGACAGGCTGCCATGGGCCCTTTCTATTGCCCGGGGGACAACAAGGTCTACATCGACCTGCAGTTCTATGACGACCTGAAACAGCGTTTTAAGGCTCCGGGGGATTTCGCCCAGGCCTATGTGATCGCCCATGAAGTGGGTCACCATGTGCAGAATCTGTTGGGGGTCTCAGCCAAGGTGCGCAAGGCCCAGGCTTCACTCAACGAAGTGGGGCGCAACAAGCTCTCGGTTCGGCAGGAGCTGCAGGCGGACTGCTTTGCGGGGATCTGGGCCCACAATGCGGATCGTTCCCGCCAACTGCTGGAAAAGGGGGATATCCAGGAGGGCCTGACCGCAGCCAGCGCGATCGGTGATGATCGGCTGCAGAAACAATCGGGGGGACTGGTGAGCCCCGACTCATTCACCCACGGCAGTTCGGCGCAACGGGTCAAGTGGTTTCGTGTTGGCTTTGATAAGGGAGAGATCAAGGCCTGCGACACCTTCTCGGCTAAAAATCTGTAAGCTGCACCATCCCTGGCGGAGGTCAACCAGGGGGAGTGGCCCATATCCCCCAAGCAACGAATTTCCCCAGCTATGCCTCGTGAACTGTCTGCTGCTGTGGCGCTCAATGGAAGGGTTTTGCATGCATGGCATGGCCTATGCAAATCGTGTTTGTGAAAAGTGATAACAGTCCAATCGAAGGAGACGAATCATGAGCCGAAAAAATCTCAACACGAAACAGCACAAACCCACGCAACTTGCCCTTGCGCTGATGCTGGCTCTGTCCCTGGGGGCCGCTCCGGTCCTGGCGGGTTCCAACAGCAGTACCGAGGAGGAGCAACTGAATCAGGATACGACCCATCATATGGGATGGGACGATCCAGTGGTCGCACAGAAGGTAGCGCGCAGCGGTCAGGCATTGATCGATGTTCTGGAACGGGCGGATCAGGCTCTGGTCGCCGATGACGGCGAAGCGGTCCTGGCCAAGCATAATCTGGACTATGCCCAGCAGATCGCTCAGGGTATCGAACATCAGATGCCTTATGTGGTGATGAAGGACAAACTGCTGAATGCCAAGGGGCAGCTTGAGTCGGGTGCCACCCATGATTTTGTTCAGACCCTAGCCCCGGTATACACCGGTATCGACAATCTGGCGCTGGTCTCACCGCACATGGCGGGTTCGTTGCGCAGTGGTGTCAAGAAGGCTGAAAACCTGGCCAAGGGCGGAGAAGGGAAACAGGCGGTGAAACAGATCGACGATGTGGTTGACCAGCTGACCCTGACCCGGGTCTATTTGCCCATCCTAACGGTCAATCAGCAGCTTGAGATTGCTCAGAAGGCCCTGGCCAACGAGGATACCCCGGCGGCGAAAACGGCCATTGAACAGGCCTTGGGAAGTATCCTGGTTGTCCAGACCGGGACAGTTTCAAACGGTATCGTAACCACGGAATCCCAGGGCTCCTGACCGGCGTTGGGCAGGCACAGGAGTGGACGGGGAGTGAGACGGCTGTTCAGTCCTCGTCCAGGTCGTTGACCATCCGTCTCAGGTCATCGATGGCCTGGTTTACGTCGATGGTTTCCTGGGGCGGTTCCAACGGCCCTTTACGGCCCTTTGCCAGGGACATGCTGAAATCCGTGGGTTCCAGTTTGACGCTGTTGTCCCGCCAGCGCAGCGCTACCACGGTGACGTTGTCGCTTTCGGGGCTGCTGGTCGTCTCCGCTCGCTGGGCCAGTTCGGTGATGCAATTGAGCAGGGGTTGGGGTTTTTTGTAGATGGTCTCCACTAGGGGACGTTCCTGTAGGGGCCCCCAGAAGCCGTCGCTGCACAGCAATACCACATCCCCCTCTTGCAAATCATGAGGACCGCTGAGTTCGGCCACCGGACGGTTGTTGTTGCCGCCCAGGCAGCGGGTGACATAGTTGCGGAATTTGTGGGTCTGCACCTGGGCGGCTGAGATCAGGCCCTGTTGCCTCAGATGTTCGACATAGGAGTGGTCGTCGGTGCGCAGGTGAATGACCCCATCACGCATGATGTAGAGCCGGCTGTCGCCGATATGTGACCAGTAGGCCTGATCCTCCTGCACCAGGCAGAGTACGCCGGTGGTGCGGGGTTCGATGGGCGGGGTCTGGCGATCTCCGTAGGCGCGAATCTGTTGATGGGTCATCTCCATCAATCCCGAGAGAAAGAAGCGGGGATTGCTGATCGGCTTGCGGCTGGTTAGAAACGCCTTACGGGCATTGTCCATGAGGATCTGTGCCGCCATTTCGCCCTTGGGATGGCCGCCCATGCCGTCCGCCAGGGCCAACAGGATGGCGTCCGGGGCCTCCATCACCAGACAACGGTCCTGATTCATCGAACGGTTGCCCACCAGGGTACATTGTGCGGTCTCGTATTTCACGAGATGGCCCGCTGCTCGTCGAAGAGTTCTGAGACCGCGCTTTCGGTGTCAATCTCACTCTGGTTGTTACTCAGGGCCTGCAACAACTCGCTGGCATTCTGTGGACGCTTTTGATAATCGATTTCCATGGCCCAGTCGATCGCCTCAAGCAGGTAGGTGGGGTAGCGGCGCCGGTAGACACGGGCTGCCGGTTTCAGC